>JAJZSH010000265.1 GCA_021822005.1 Deltaproteobacteria bacterium
AGATATCCTGTTGTATGGCCAGGGCGCGGGCAAGATGCCGACCGGCAGCGCGGTTGCCGCGGACGTGGTTGATATTGCCCGGAACATCCTCTGTAACAGCATCAACCGGGTGCCCTGCCTTTCCTACATGCCGGAGGAAATCAAGCCACGGGGCATTACCCCCATGGAGAGCCTGCGCGGCTGTTATTATTTCAGGATGACCGCCATGGACAAGCCCGGCGTCCTGTCCGCCATCGCCGGGATTCTGGCGCGGCACAACATCAGCATCGAATCGGTTATCCAGAAGGGCAGGCAGAAAAAAGGCACCGTGCCCGTGGTCATGATGACCTATGAGGCGGAGGAAGCCTCGGTGCGCAAGGCCCTGGCCGAGATTGACGCCCTGGATGTCTGCACCGACAAGACGGTGAAAATTCGCATCATGAAGGCCCATGCAGAGTAGCAACGGCATGAAATACCTCATCCTGGTCGGTGACGGCATGGGGGATCTGCCCATTGCCGAATTGGGCGGCAAAACCCCCTTGGCCTTTGCCAAAACCCCGGCCATGGATCTGATCGCGCAAGCGGGTTCGCTCTGTCTTGTCCGCACCGTGCCCCAAGGGTTTCCTCCGGGGAGCGATGTGGCCAACCTTTCCCTGCTCGGTTATCTCCCGCATGAGTGTTACAGCGGCAGGGCTCCCTTGGAGGCCGCCAGCCTCGGCGTTGCGCTGGCCGCCGACGAAATTGCCTTCCGCTGCAACCTGGTTACCCTGCGTTTTGCCCCGGACGACCGGGTATATATGGAGGATTACAGCAGCGGCCATATCTCCAGCCAGGAGGCAAGGATCCTCATCGAGGGACTCGAAGCGGTTGCAGGCAGCAGCCGTCTGCGTTTTTATCCCGGGGTAAGCTACCGTCATCTTCTCGTCCACTCCGGCGAGGTCGGGCCGCTGGTGACTGTGCCGCCCCATGATTATACCGGGCGGGAGGTAACGGAATTCTGGCGGCGGTATAACAGTATCCCCCACCTGCAAGAGGCCTTGACCAAGGCAGTGGCCTTTCTGGCCGGGCATCAGGTCAATCGTGACCGGCAGGCACAGCAGCGCAATCCCGCCAATGCCATCTGGCTCTGGGGTGAGGGCAAGGCTCCGTCCATGCCGACCATCAGGGAGCAGTTCGGCGTCGAGGGGGCCTTGATTTCGGCGGTTGATCTGCTCAAGGGCATTGGTGTGTATGCCGGTCTGGAAATAATTGAGGTGGACGGCGCCACCGGGTATCTGGACACCAACTATGCGGGAAAGGCGACCGCCGCCATTCAGGCTCTGAAAACAAAGGATCTGGTTTTCGTGCATGTTGAAGCGCCGGACGAGGCAGGGCATCAGGGCAGTCTTCAGGACAAGCTCCAGGCCATCGAGGATTTCGACGGCAAGATCGTCAAGCCGATTTTTGAAGCGCTGATGGCCGGCGGGCATGATTTTCGCCTGGCCGTGGCCATGGATCATTTCACCCCGCTTGCCGCCAGAACACACACTGCGGACCCGGTGCCGGTGGCCATTTATGATTCCCGGGCAGCGCAGCCGGGAAGCGGGCTGTCCTATGATGAGCAAAGCGCCGCCATGACAGGGGAGCTGCTGGCTGATGGCCGGCAGTTTTTCAAACGTGTTCTCGGGCGGGAATAATGGCGGATAAAAGCCTGACCATGCACGAACCGCTGCATCACCATCGCTGCCGGGTGATTTACGGCGATACCGATTCCGGCGGGGTCGTGTATTATGCCAATTATTTGCGATACTTTGAGGCGGCACGCACTGAATTCATGCGGGATCGTGCGCTCTCCTACAAAGAGATCGAACAGCAGGGTTGTATTTTGCCGGTGGTGGAATGTCATGTGCGTTATAAGGCCTCAGCCCGGTATGACGATCTGTTGCTGGTTGAAACCTGCCTCCTTGAGGTGAAATCCCGAACCTGTCGTTTTAATTACCGGATTATCCGGGAAAATGACGGAAAAATGCTGGTCCAGGGATACACCACCCATGCGGTAGTGGATCTCAACGGCAGGCTGACAAAATTTCCGGACGGGTTGCTCGGCGCCTTGCGGGAACAGTCGGCAGACGCGCCTTAATTCCTTTATTTTCCTTGACATTCTCCCAGCAAAGAGTATTATTGCAAAACTGACGCGGGGTGGAGCAGTTCGGTAGCTCGTCGGGCTCATAACCCGAAGGTCGTAGGTTCAAATCCTGCCCCCGCTACCATGTAAATGTTAAGGACTTGGCGTATCTGCCGAGTCCTTTTTTTTGTTGCAGCGTCCTCGGGGAGTGCACGCCGGATGCTGTTTTTTGCAGACCCGTTTGGGTGATCGGTAAGCCGTTTGTAGCAAATAAGGTCGTCTCTGGGTGGCCAAAACGGCAGCAGTGCTAACGGCGTAAAGAGCCGTAACGAAATGTTCAAGAAAGCACTTGTTTCGTAACGGCTCCTAAACAAGCAGGGGGGGGATATGGCGGCAACCGTTGATGAGGTAACAATCAATTATGAAGAAGACGGGATCCTGGTCGTCAAGGAAATCGAAAAGGTCGTTCTGTCCAAGGGCGCCTGGGCTACCATTCTGTTCCGTTATCAGCAGTGGGATCCCAAAAAGAATGAATACAGCCCCGACCGGTATTCCATCCGTCGCTACCGTAAGGTGAACGGGGAATACAACCAGCAGTCAAAGTTCAATATCTCAAGCCCTGATCAGGCGCAAAAGATCGTCGAGGCCTTGCGCGGCTGGCTTTGATAAAGAAGTGCGCTCTTGAACAAGCTCTACGGGAGAGGGATGTGCCGGCAACGGTCTCCTTCCGCCGGGCAAGCCCAAGAAATTGTTAATCTCCGCATGTATTCCATTATGGTTGACGGTCTTTATTGAAAGAAGCTATAGTTTTTTAATGTATCACTCTTGATTTTCGGCGTACAGACGGGTTGAGAGCATGAATATTACAATCAAAAGAGAACTCATCGGCAACGAAGCAATGGTGATTTTAGACACCATTCGCCGCTTGAGCCGTCGTAATGCCGTTGATCACCTCCTGAAGCTTGTCAATAAAACACATCCTGCCGACCTGGCCCTTATCTTTCGCCATCTTCCCACGGAAGAGCGGCGCAATGTCTTCAATATCATAGCCCAGACCCCCATGGTCGGGGAATTCCTCAGTGAGCTTGACCAGGCCATCATGGTTGACCTGGTGGAAGAGCTCACTCCCCAATACATGGTTTCCATCATCAAGGAGATGGATGCGGACGATGCCGCCGACATCCTGGAGGCGTTGCCCGAAGAGGTTGCCAACGAGATCCGCAAGGGCATGGAAAAGGGCGACCGGGAAGAGGTGGACGAGCTTCTCCAGTACGATTCCGACACGGCAGGCGGGTTGATGTCGCCGAATTTCATGGCCCTTGATGATGAGCTGAGCGTCGGGGACGCCATCAAGAAAGTCCAGGAATACAGTGAAGAAAAGGAGATGTCTTTTTACCTGTATATCATACATGGCGACGAGGCGCGTCTTTCCGGGGTTCTTTCCCTGCGGGAACTCCTCATGCACCCGCCGTACCGGCAGTTGAAAAACATCATGAACCCGAGGGTCGTTGCCGTTACCACGGAAACGGACCGGGGAGAAGTCGCCCACGTTGTTTCCAAGTACAATTTTCTTGCTGTTCCGGTGGTGGATTCCGCGTACCGCCTCGTCGGGATTGTCACGGTTGATGATATCATCGATGTCATCCGTGAAGAGGCGACCGAAGAGTTTTTGCAGATGGCCGGTGCCGGTAAGGACCAGGAAATCCTGCTGAAGCCCGTCCTGAAAAACGCCCTGATCCGCGCGCCCTGGCTTTTCGCCACCTGGGTTGGCGGTATCGTCAATATCTTTATCATCACTTCTTTTCAAGGCGAACTCCAGAAGGTGTTGGCCCTTGCCTTTTTTATCCCGATCATCGCCGGCATGGGGGGGAATATCGCCACCCAGTCAAGTACCATCGTGGTCCGTGGTATCGCCACTGGCCGGATCAATATGAAGGCCCTGGGGCGATTGATTTTCAAGGAAATGCGGGTCGGCCTGCTGCTCGGCGCGGTTTACGGCATTTTACTCGGCGTGTTTGCCCGTTTTGGCTATGTTGATCCGCCCCAGCTTGGCCTGGTCGTCGGGCTTTCCATTCTTTTCTCCATGACCCTGGCGGCAACGGTGGGAACCTTTGTTCCCCTGCTGTTCCGTCGGCTTGAGATCGACACCGCCATAGCCACCGGCCCTTTTGTGACCACGACCATTGATATTCTCGGGGTGACCGTTTATTTCTTCATTGCTAAAATTCTGCTCAGTTTTTAGGCTGGAGTTTAGAGTTTCGCGTTCATTTAAAAAAGTATTGACACCCCCAGCGGATTGTGTGGCCGCGTCTTCAAAAGAAACTTTTGAAGACGCGGCCC
>JAJZSH010000266.1 GCA_021822005.1 Deltaproteobacteria bacterium
GATTCCCGGACCAGCGAAGAGGTGTTGCAGATGTTCGAGCGGCTCAACACCGAGGACGGCATCACCATCATCATGGTGACCCACGACCCCAAGGTGGCCGGCCACGCCAAACGGATGATCCGCATGAACGACGGGGTGATTCTGGACGACACACCCGCCGGGCCAAGCCTGGAAACCCCGGGAGGCACGCCATGAGGGTCTACGCCACCGCCCGCACAGCCTTTCGGGCCCTGCGCCGCAATCCCATGCGGGCCCTGCTCACCACCCTGGGGATCGTTATCGGCGTAGGCGCGGTCATCGCCATGATGGAGATCGGCGCCGGCGCCTCGGCGGCCCTCAAGAAAACCATCGCCAGCATGGGGGCCAATGTCCTGGTGATCCGGCCCGGCACCGCCTCCAGCGGCGGGGTCTCCTTCGGGGCGGGCAGCACCACCACCCTGAGCCCGGAAGACAGCCAGGCCATCCTGCGGGAATGTCCGGCCATCCGCAACGCCGCGCCCATGGTCCGCGCCCGGACCCAGGTGGTCTACGGCAACCGCAACTGGGTGCCCAACGCCATCTACGGCACCACCCCGGCCTATCTTGATGTACAGGATTGGAGCATCCTGGCCGAGGGCGAGCCCTTCACTGAACGGGATGTCTTGAACGGCAACCGGGTCTGCCTCCTGGGCCAGAGCCTGGTCCGGGAGCTGTTCGAGGGCGCGTCGCCCGTTGGCAAGGAGATCCGGATCAAGAACATCACCTTTAAGGTGATCGGGGTGCTCACCCCCAAGGGCGCCAACATGATGGGCTTTGATCAGGACGACGTCGTCCTCGCCCCCTGGACCACCATCAAATACCGGGTCACCGGCACGAGTCTCGCCAATACCAACCAGAGCACCGCCGCCGCCACCGATTCGGTGAACACCCTGAGCAATCTCTACCCCACGGCCCAGCGCAGCCTCTACCCCGAACGCTCCAGCGTCCAGCAGGCCAACAACCCCATGCCGGTGCGCTTCGCCAATATCGACCAGATCATGGCCGCGGCCAATAATTCCGGGGAGATATCCATGGCCATCGACCAGGCGACCGGGGTGCTCCGGGAACGGCATCGCCTCCGCGCCGGCGAACCGGACGACTTCAACATCCGCGACATGGCAGAGCTGACCCGCACCCTCTCCACCACCACCACGCTGATGACCAACCTGCTCCTGGCCGTGGCCATGATCTCCCTGGTGGTGGGCGGGGTGGGGATCATGAACATCATGCTCGTCTCCGTTACCGAGCGCACCCGGGAGATCGGGCTGCGCATGGCGGTGGGTGCCCGGGGCCGCGACATCCTCCGCCAGTTTCTGGTGGAGGCGGTGGTCCTCTGCCTCACCGGCGGGGCCATGGGCATCGTTCTCGGCCACGGCGGCTCCCTGCTGGTGAAGCTCCTGCTCCACTGGCCGGTGGAGACCTCGCCGGCGGCCATCGCCGCTGCGGTGCTGGTCTCGGCCGGAGTGGGGATCATCTTCGGATTCTACCCGGCCTGGAAGGCCTCACGGCTTGATCCAATCGAGGCGCTGCGTTATGAATGATGGCGTCGCAGATAAGCGCAGACTTCGAAAAGCCCGATCTGCTGCGTTGCGGCGCACTTTTGCTCATTCGGCATACCCATTGCATGGCCTCATTCACAGGTAAGCGAGCTTGCGAGACTCCGAAAGCACACCGCGCCTTGCATATCGAACTCCTTGCTTAGCCATCTTCCGCGGTACGACGGACCTTTAGCAAGTCCGTCATAAATAGATATAACCGGGCCGGCCTCTCGGCCCATCTTTTTAAGGAGTAACCTCATGATCCCTAGCCCGCACCGCACAGCATACCGGACCTCCCTGGCGCTCTGCCTCTGCCTGCCCCTCTTGAGCAGCTGCATGATGGGGCCTGATTTCCAACGCCCGGAGGCCAAGGTTTCTTCCCAGTGGCTGGGGCAGGCCCCAACAGCCCCCGAGGAGGCGCCCACTGCGGAACAGAACCTGGCCCAGTGGTGGACGGCATTCAACGATCCCCAGCTCACCTCCCTGGTGGAACGGGGTATGCAGGCCAATCTGGACCTGCGCAAGGCTGAAAGCCGCATCCGCCAGGCCCGCGCCACCATGGGCATCGCCGGGGCAGATCTTGGCCCGACGGTGGATACCGCCGCCTCCCTCACCCGCAGCCGGACTCCGGTATCCCCAAACCGGAGCGAGGTGGTGACCGGGAATCTCTATCAGATGGGCTTCGATGCCGGCTGGGAGATCGATCTCTTCGGCGGGGTGCGGCGCGGGGTCGAGGCGGCAGGCGCCGATCTTGACGCAGCCATGGAAAACCGGAGCGATCTGCTGGTGAGCCTGAGCGCCGAGGTGGCCGGCAACTATCTCAACCTGCGCTCCCTGCAACAGCGGCTTGCCATTGCCCGCCGGAACCTGAAGGCCCAGGAACACACCGCCGAACTGACCCGCCAGCGTTTTGGCGCAGGCTTTGCCAGCAAACTCGATGTGGTGCGGGCGGAAGCGCTGGCCGCCACCACGGCCGGGCAGATCCCGCTGCTTGAGGCGCAGGTACGGCAAACGATTTACAGCCTCAGCCTGCTGCTGGGCGGCGAACCGTCCGCCCTGTTGGAAGAACTGATCCCGGAAGCGGACCTGCCCACGGCGCAGGCCACGGTACCCGTGGGGTTGCCTTCGGATCTGCTCCTGCGGCGGCCGGACATCCGCAGGGCGGAAGCGAAAATCCATGCCGCCACAGCCCGGATCGGGGTGGCCAAGGCCGATCTCTTTCCCAAATTCACCATCTCAGGGGCGCTGGGCCTCCAGAACACCACCTTCACTTCCACCCTCAACCGGGCCAGCACCGCCTGGTCCCTCGGCCCCGCCCTGAACTGGCCGCTCTTTGACATGGGCCGCAGCCGCGCCAATCTGGAACTGAAAAAAGCCGTCCAGGAAGAAGAGCTTCTAGCCTATGAACAGACCGTGCTGGGCGCCCTGCGGGAGGTGGAGCACGCCCTGATCGCCTCAACCAAGGAGGAGGAGCATCGCCAGGCCATGGCCCAGGCCGTGACGGCCAACCGCACCGCAGTGGAACTCGCCACCGCCCTCTATGCCGCGGGCCAGAACGATTTTCTTGCCGTGCTGGACGCGCAGCGCTCCCTCTATGCCGCCGAGGATGCCCTGGCCCTGAGCAGCCGCACCGTCTCCACCAATCTGGTCGCCCTGTTCAAGGCCCTGGGCGGCGGCTGGCCTGCGGAAGAAACCGCTGCCCCCGCTGGTTCGGGCTCGTAGCAGGGACTTCACTTCTCAGAGCAGGGGATTCCTGCGGATGATTGGGCAATGATGGAAAGAAAAAACTCGGTGCTCATCCAGACCCAACAGGCCGGACAGCAGCTCCTGGATTTTGTCAGCCAGCGCTTCACCTACCGGAACCGGGAGGAATGGCAGGCGGAGCTGGCGGCCGACCGTTTCCTCCTGAACAATGGCGGGGCGCGGGCTGAGTACATCCTGGCCCCCGGCGACCGGCTCGTCTACCTGATGCCCGCCCTGGTGGAACCCCCTGTTGATAGCGGCTATGCCGTGCTGCACGAGGATGATGACCTGCTGGTGATCAACAAGCCAGCCCCCCTGCCCTGCCATCCCGGCGGCCGCTTCTTCGCCCATACCCTCTGGGCTCTGCTCAAGGAAAACCACACCCTTGCCAATCCGAGGCTCGTCAACCGGCTGGATCGGGAGACCTCCGGCATCGTACTGGTGGCCAAGAACAAGGCCACAGCCCGCCAGTGCCAGGAACAGTTTGCCCAGCACCGGGTGGACAAGGTCTATCTGGTGCTGGTGGAAGGAAATTTCCCGGACACGCCCGTGGAGGTGGAAGCCGCCGGCTGGCTGGGGCCTGACCCGAACAGCGCGATCCGCAAAAAAATGCGCTTGTATCCGGCCAAAAAGGATGCACCGCCTGGAGCCGTGGAGTGCAGCACCGCCTTCCGGCGGCTCTCCAGCGCAAGCAACACCAGCCTGAGCCTGCTTGAAGCGAGGCCGCACACCGGCCGCTGCCATCAGATCCGGGCCAGCCTGTTACACTTGGGCTTTCCGGTGGTGGGCGACAAACTCTATGGCGTGGACGAGCAGCTTTTCCTGCGTTTTCAGGAAGACAGCCTGAGCGCGGCTGACCACGCCCGCCTCCGCCTCCCCCGCCAGGCCCTGCATTCAGCCAGCCTGCGCCTCCAGCACCCGGCCAGTGGGCAGGAGCTGCACTTTTCCGCGCCGTTGCCTCCGGCCATTGCCGCTTTAATGGCGAGGGAATAGGTATTGTGTCCCGAATGGCACTTTAATGGCGAGGGAATAGGTATTGTGTCCCGAATGGCACTAAGCCGGGCATGAATGCGCATCCGTGCCTGACGGTCTTTCAGGGTGGCCAGCCAGCGGGCAAAGGTG
>JAJZSH010000016.1 GCA_021822005.1 Deltaproteobacteria bacterium
GGCCAGATAGGACAGCCCCACCTCCAGCAGGGTTTGCAGCTTGCCCTTGATCTGGGGGACCTTGGCGAAAAAGGCCAGGGCCTCCTCCACGTTCATGGCCAGGATCTCGGCGATATTCCTGCCCCGATAGGCAATGTCCAGGGTGTCTGGGTTGTAGCGTTTGCCGCCGCAGGCCTCGCAGGTCACATAGATGTCCGGCAGAAAATGCATGGCGATCTTGATCACCCCCTCGCCTTCGCAGGCCTCGCACCGGCCTCCCTTCAGGTTAAAGCTGAAGCGCCCCGGCTGATAGCCCCTGGCCCGCGCCTCGGGCAACCGGGCCAGAAGCTCGCGCACCGGGGTGAGCAGTCCGGTATAGGTGGCGGGATTGGAGCGGGGCGTCCGGCCAATGGGGCTCTGGTCGATGTCGATCACCTTGTCGATCTGCTCCAGCCCCTCAAGGGTGCATCCTTTGCCGGATTGCCCCGGTCCGTGCGCCAGATAGTGGACCGCATCCTTGAACAGGGTCTCGATCACCAGCGAGGATTTTCCCGAGCCGGAAACCCCGGTGACGCAGGTCATCAGGCCAAGGGGGATCCGGACATCGATCTTTTGCAGGTTGTTGGCCGTGGCCTGCCTGATGGTGATCCAGGCCTTTTTCGAGGCGGGCCGCCGCCTCTTTTTGGGAATCGGGATGGACAAACGCCCGGAAAGATAGCCGCCGGTAATGGATGCTTCGTGGCGCAACAGCCCCGCCACCCCGCCGTTGTAGACCACCTCCCCACCGTGTACCCCGGCGCCCGGCCCCATGTCCAGCACATGATCCGCCGCCCGGATGGTGTCCTCGTCATGCTCGACCACCAGCACGGTATTGCCCAGATCCCGCAGCCGGGTCAGGGTGTTGATCAGCCGCTGATTGTCCCGCTGGTGCAGGCCGATGCTCGGCTCATCCAAAATGTACAAGACCCCGGCCAGCCGCGAGCCGATCTGGGAGGCCAGCCGGATCCGCTGGGCCTCGCCGCCGGACAGGGTTGCCGCCTTGCGGGCCAGCGAGATGTAGCCCAAGCCCACATCGTGCAAAAAAGAAAGCCGGTCAACAATCTCTTTCAGTATCCGCTCGGCAATGAACATCTCCTGGTCCGTCCAGGCAAGGGCCGGAAGGATTTCCATGAGCCCGGCGATACTCTGGCGGGTCAAGGCATGGATGTTCCACTCTCCGATCCGGACGGCAAGGGCCTCGGGCCTGAGCCTCGCCCCATGACAGGCCGGACAGTCCTGCTCGTTCATGTACTGCTCCAGCTCTTCCCGTACCGAGCCGGACCCGGTCTCCAGATACCGCCGGGCCAGCTGCGGGAGAATCCCGGCAAAGGGCTTTCGGTGGGTATGGAGCCTGCGAAAACGCACATAGTCGAAAACAACATCCGCAAACCCGCTCCCGTGCAGAATAACCTCCCTGGCCCTCTCGGGCAGCTCGGCAAACGGGGTGTCCAGAGAGAAGCCATATTGCCGGGCGAGCCCGGCCATGAGCTCCTGCGTATAGGTGGAGGGCGAGTTGGACTGCCAGGGGAGGATGGCGCCCTGGTTGAGGCTGAGCCGCGGGTTGGGCGTCACCAGTTCAGGATCGAAAAACTGTTTCACCCCCAGGCCGCCGCATTCCGGGCAGGCGCCCTTGGGGTTGTTGAAGGAAAAAAGCTGGGTGGTCAGTTCCGGCAGGCTCTTGCCGCAGCGGACACAGGCGGCATGCTCGCTGTACAGAATCTCTTTCCCGGTTTCCGGCAGCTGGACCAGCAAAAAACCCAGGCCGAGCTGCACGGTGGTGGCCACGGAATCGGACAACCGCCTGGCAACCGAGGGCTTGATCACCAGCCGGTCCACCACCGCCTGGATGGTATGGCGCTTGTTCTTTTCCAGGACGATCTCCTCGGCCAGATCGCGGATCTCCCCATCAATCCGAGCCCGGACATAGCCCTCCCTCCGGAGTTTCTGCAGCACCGCCTGATGCTCGCCTTTTTTCCCGTCCAGCAGCGGGGCCAGCAGGACAATCTTCGTCCCCCCGCCAAGGGCGAGCAGGCTTGCCACCATGTCCTGCACCGACTGGGGCCTAATCTCCTCGCCGCACTCCGGGCAATGGGGCCTGCCCACCCTGGCAAAGAGCAGGCGCAGGTGATCGTAGATTTCGGTGATGGTCCCCACCGTGGAACGGGGGTTCCGGCTGGTGGTCCGCTGCTCGATGGACACCGCCGGACTCAGCCCTTCCAGCGAGTCCACCTCGGGTTTTTCCATCTGCCCCAGAAATTGCCGGGCATAAGTAGACAGCGATTCCACATAGCGGCGCTGCCCCTCGGCATAGAGGGTGTCAAAGGCCAGCGAGGATTTGCCCGAGCCGCTCAAGCCGGTGAAAACCACCAGCCGGTTGCGGGGCAGATCCACATTGATGTTTTTCAGATTGTGCATCCGCGCACCACGGATGCTGATGTATTTCGGTTCCATGAAATACCAGCCTATCCCTTTCTTATCATTCGCGCTGCGAAAAAACCATCAAGCCCCTGCTCCGGGGTGGTGCGGAAACATCCCGCCGCATCGACCAAAAAATGCGCGGCAGGCGGGAGATAGTCCCGCGCCTGGGTAAGCAGAAATTCCGGATGCTCCTGCATGAATGCGCGGATAACCTCGTCATTTTCAAGAGGATCGGTGCTGCAGGTCGCATAGACAAGCACCCCTCCCTTTTCAAGCAACCCGGCGGCAGTGGCCAGCAACTCCCGCTGCCGCGCCTGGTTACGTTGTAATCCCTCAAACGAGCTGCTCCAGCGAATATCCGGCTGCCTCCTGATAACCCCCAACCCGGAACAGGGGGCGTCAACGAGGATGCCCTTAAAACGATCCTGGCATTGTTCCGCAAACTGTTGCAGGGTTCCCGGATACAGCTCCGGTGTTTTATAGCCAAGACGACAGAAATTGTCCTGAAGCAAGACTCTTCTCTTCTCGCTGGGCTCAACCGCAACCAGATGGGCGCCCTCCGAAACAAGCTGGGCAAGGTGCAGGGTCTTGCCTCCAAGCCCGGCGCAGGCGTCGAGGTAGGCGCCGCAAGCAAACGGAGCCAGTAATTGCGTGACAAGCTGGGCCGCCTCGTCCTGCACCTGAAAAAACCCATCCCCATATCCGGGGAGGTCAGCCACGTTGCCCCGGAAAGCGGGAAGCCGTACCGCCTCCTGCGCAAACCTGCCGCGTTCGCATTCCATTCCGTTATCCCGCAGGAGACGGAGATACTCCTCCACCGGAACCCGCGCCGTATTGATCCGCAGAACCAGCGGCGGCAACAGGTTGTTCGCGGCGCAGATCCGCACGGTGCGCTCCGCTCCGAACTGCTCCCGCCAACGCTCCACAAGCCATTCCGGATGGCTCAACACCGCTGCCGCATCATCTGGCGCGGGCAGGGAGGCCTTTCTCCGGGCAATGGTTCGCAAAAGTCCGTTGAGAAAGCCGGTGAGCCATTTGGGCTGCCCCGCTCGCTTCAGAGCCTGCACCGTTTCATTGATGGCTGCGGACTCAGGAATCCGGTCCATGAAAAGCAGCTGATACACTCCAACCCGCAGAGCGGCACGGGTAAGCGGCTTCATTTTCTTCAAGGGATGTGTGGAGCTGCCGCTGATGGTAGCATCCAGATATCCTTGCCAGCGGACAACCCCATAGACCATGGCCATGACCAACTGCCTGTCGCGTGGGTCAACGGAGCCTTTTCCAGCAACGCCGTTTTCCAGAACCTGATCGAGGGGTTCCAGCGATTTCTCCCAGGCAAGGAGAATTTCCATGGCGAGAAGCCGGGAGCTTTTCATGGGATTGCCAACCCGATCACCGACGCAAACCGACCGGTTGTCTTATCCCTCCGGTATGAAAAAAAATCATGATCACATGCGGTGCAGCAGCCCGCAATCTCGATCTGTTCCGGCCGGACCCCGCACTCGCGAAGCTGATCCCTGCTGATGGCCCAGAAGTCAAAGTGATTGGGCCGCGCCTGATAGCCATAAAAGGCCGCTGGCAACTCTGTGCGGTAGTTGACAAACTCCCCGCAACATGGCCCCAAAGATGGGCTGATCGCGGCATGCAACGCGGCTGGATGGGTGCCGAAGGATTCGGTCATGGCAGCCACGGTTTTGGCGACGATGTTCGCCACGCTGCCCCGCCAGCCGGAATGGATATTGGCCACTGCCCCATGTTCAGGGTCATACAGCATCACCGCCTGGCAATCGGCTTGCTGGATCATCAGGCCGACCTGGGGGATGTTTGTCATGAGGGCGTCATGGCCCGCATGCTCCACGTCCGCCTCCGGCATCCAGTCCACAACCAGAACGCTGTCTCCATGCACCTGCTTCGCTGAAACCAGACGCGGCAGCCCAAGCTGTTCCTTGATCAACGCCCTGTTTCGTAAAACCCGCGCCTCATCATCGCCAACATGCAGGCCGACATTGCGCGAATGGTACGGTGCCCCGCTCACGCCGCCATGCCGCGAGAATGTTGCACTGGAAACTGCCGGGAGATGTGAGAAATAGGCGTGGCGCACGAAAAAATCCGAAATGGGGGGTTACTTCTTTTCAAAAAAAGCAGGGAGTGAGACAGCAATTTCCGGAAAAGCCGCCAAAATCCCCTTATCCATGGTGACAAGCTGTACATGCAAATCCTGGGCGAGGCTGACAAACTCACAGTCGTAGGCCGAACAGCCGCTTTGCTGGGCGAGCCGCAGCACCTGAACGCCATTGATCTCCTATTCCCGGTTTCGCAGCAGCAACTCAGCAGCCTCAAAAATTTCCACGGCATCCGGGAGGAGGAAAATCTTTTTTCTCACAAACCGGTTCCCGCCGTCAATATGTGCCCCCTCGGAACGTTCCAAAAATCCGCGGAATGCAGCGGTCCGCGACACATTCTATTGTTCTTGATCCGCTCAAACATTCCGCAGGAGTCAATATCCGCAAGCCATTCAACAACAGCTCACCCCGACGAACATCCCGATCACAATGAGCCGCAACAGCCAGAAATAAAAAAAGGGGGAGGGGCTATAATGGCAGGGAAATTCTATCGCTTGTTCTCGATACGCCGGGAGGGGGCTTGCCGTGGCGCAAGAGCGATTTCCAAGGCGGTTTCCAGGCGGATCACGCGTTCGGTCAGGTTTTCTATCTTGATCTGTTGAGCCACGACGGTTCCGGCCAACCGCGCCACCTTGTCGTTCATCTTGATAACAGTAGTCAGCGCATCCCACATTTTGTCCGTAACGCCCATGGCTATCTATCCTCGCCTGTTCGATTCCATGGCGGCAATCCGCTGATTGGATGCCTCAACAAACGCCAAGGCATTATCAATGGCATGCTCTGCCTGTTCGGTGGTTTTGAGCATTTGCGAGATCATCCCTTCCAGCGCCGCATCATCGTCAGTCGTTCGGTATGCGGCGGCAGCCCTGCGTAGATATTCACCCATTGATACACGGGACTGCCTGGCTTTTTGGGCAAGATTGATCTTTTCTTCTCTCGATACCAACACGGGTATGCGTTCGGTTGCGGTTGCCATTGTGTCTCCTCATTATGTGACCATGTGCAGCACATGTTCATTATAAGCTTGGGCCAGGGTTTTGGCAATCACAAAAAAAGAGGGAAGGGCTTGCGCCCTTCCCTCTTCAGATATTACTTGAACAACAGGTACTACACAAAAAGCCGGATTAGAATGCAGCCTCGAAGGTCATGTAGACCTGATCGGCGCTCTCAACCGGAGCAGTCATCTGGAAGGAGGTGGCCACGTCATCCATCTTGACCGGAGCGAAGTTCCAGTCGCCGGAGCCGGTGTAGTTGTAATCGTAGTGCTGGTAACCCAAGCGGATGAAGGCCTTGCCCAGCTTGGAGACAGCCTCGCCGCCGGGGATGTCGTAAATGCCGTACACCTCGTACACATTGCCGCGTGTAGCCAGCTTGGAGGCGTACAGGTCGTCATGACCAGGGGTCATGGCAACCCAGTACTTGGAACCGTAGTTGTACTCGGCGCCGATCTTGAAGGGAGAAGTCGGGATGTCGTAGCGTACGCCGACATGCGCATTATAGCCATCCTCGGTGTCAGTATTGCGCGGCTCAAAACCAAACAGTGATGCAGGAGTATTGAACATGCCCACGTCATTGGGATCGGTGTGGCTCCAGGCAGCACCCAGGAAGTAGTTCAGGTTCTGAATCTTGTCCTGGTACACGCCTGAGGTATGGTAGAGGTTGCCGATATTCTTCCGGCCACCCATCCCCCAATCATAGAAATCATTGACCAGGGGATCACTGAACGAAGGAAAGTTCATGAGATCCATGGCGACAAAGGACTGCAGATAGGCAAAGCGGGCGCCCTTCTTGTAGATGTCCCAGCTCACCCCGGCAAAGTCGGTGTCATTGATCCCGGTGTTATCCTCCTGCAGACCAGCCTCAAAACCACGGCCCCAACAGAAGCGAACCCGACCGGGGGCATCCTGCAGGCCGAAGAGGTTGTTGTAGGCATAGCCCACGGAGACGCCGTCAAAGGGGTAATCCATGACTGCGGTGGGGGTGGCCATCCGCTCGTCGTTGTTCATGCGGATCTGGGCGGGCGGGCCATCGGTGGTGGGCCTGCGGCCGATGGAGAACCAGACCGGAGCGCCGCCGATATTGTTCCAATTGACAAAGGCGCGGTCAACCCGAAGGATGGAATCATTGGGCTGGCGGGTGGCGTTGCCATCCCACAGCGGAGCGTCCAGCGGATTGTCCTGATGTCCCCAGGTCTTGTACATGGCCAGACGGCCCTTGAACTCCACGTCCTCCAGAGCCTTGGCCCGCATGTCCAGACGAAGACGGTTGGTGAACATCGAGTTGTTTTTAACGGTGGACTCAGGCACCGGACCATAAGGAGCAAAAGGATTATTAAAGCTCGTGCCAAACAGTTGATTATACGTTCCAGTTCCATTATCGAACGGAACAACCATCGGCATATAGGCCTTGGTGTCGGCGGTGTAGTAGTCACCCCGCGCCCGGAAATCGCCGCCCAGCTGAATCCTGGAGGCAAAGTCCCACTTCTCTGCCCGATCCTCAAGAGCCGAGATTCTGTCGCTCTGGTCGGTTGCCACAACCGCCGGAGCAGGTTTCACTTTGGCCATATCGGCCTTCATCTGCTCGATCTGCTTGCTCAGGGCATCGATCTGCGCCTGCATGTCCGAGGTGGTGGCCGCAGAGCCGCCCGCTCCCGCGGAAGCCAAGGCCGGAACAGCCAAAAGAGCCGCCAGTGCCAATGTAGAAATTTTCTTCACCATCCCACTTTCTCCTTAAGAAAATATTTGGTAATTCGGGGCGAAAGCTCCACCCCCTCCCTCCCGGTGGCATGCGACGTCCACATGTCCCCTATGGTTCATGCTCCCCCCTCAAGGGCAGGCAGCAAGATCGTGAACTGGTTTTTCGCTGATAGCTGTCAGCCTTTTCCGTCATTCCGGCGAAGGCCGGAATCCAGAATGCCAGCGATGTAATAACACTGGACTCCGGCCTTCGCCGGAGTGACGGCTTATGCTTGCAACTCCTCATAAAATATAAGGATTTGTATTTTGTTACCGCAGTCTGGCGTGGTTGTCAAAATAAAAATGTGTAAAACATGAATACCCCTTCAGGAAAAAGTTGAGAGCTGTCAGCCTTCGGCTATTAGCCAACAACAAATTGCTTCATTTTTTCTGACACCATCGCTTCCCCAAACGTGCTGCCAACAAATGCGCGGCATCCACCCCCACATCTCCCTTCTGCCGCCTATCTTCCCTGTTGTTCACAAAAAAATCTTGCCAGCCCTGCTTGCAATGTATTAAAGGATGAGGGCATTTATGCTGCTCAAGAACCGCCTTTTGCCAAGGAACGCACATGTATTTTCAGGATATCATTCTCGAACTCAGCAGATTCTGGGCAGAACAGGGTTGCGCGCTGCAACAGCCATATGACATGGAAGTGGGGGCTGGCACCTTCCATCCGGCCACCCTGTTGCGGGCCTTGGGTCCGGAGCCATGGAAGGTTGCCTATGTCCAGCCCTCGCGCCGCCCTACCGATGGCCGTTATGGCGAAAACCCGAACCGGCTCCAGCATTACTACCAGTTTCAGGTGATGATCAAGCCGTCTCCCCCCAACATCCAGGATCTCTATATCGAGAGCCTCACCCGCTTCGGCCTTGACCCGCTGGAGCACGATATCCGCTTTGTCGAGGATGACTGGGAATCCCCAACCCTGGGCGCCTCGGGCCTGGGCTGGGAGGTGTGGCTGGACGGCATGGAGATTACCCAGTTCACCTACTTCCAGCAGGCGGGCAGCCTGGAGCTGTATCCGATCACGGTGGAAGTGACCTACGGCCTGGAACGCATCGCCATGTACCTGCAAGGGGTGGACAGCGTCTACGATATCGCCTGGAACAGCGAGGTCTCCTACGGCAATATCTTTCATCAGGCCGAGGTGGAATTTTCCACCTTCAACTTCGAGCAGGCAAATGTGACGGCCCTGCTCTCGTTTTTCGACACCTTTGAGTCCGAGGCCCACCGGCTGCTTACGGCGGAGCTGATCCTGCCGGCCTACGACTACTGCCTCAAGTGTTCGCACACCTTCAACCTGCTTGATGCAAGAAAGGCCATCAGCGTGGCGGAGCGGACCCGGTATATCGGCAGGATCAGGAATATCGCCAGAAAGGTTGCGGAAAAGTTCGTGGCCCAGCGGGAGAAAATGGGGTATCCGTTGATGAAAAAAGTGAAAAGTGAAAAACGAAACGAAAAGCAGGGGGGAATCTTCCCTTGACTTTTCACTCTCCATTTTTAACTTTGCCTTATCTTTTGGCGGAAGTGCATGGGAATCGAACCCACCCACCAGGCTGTTAACCCGGTGCACCGGATTTGAAGTCCGGGAGAGCCACCAGCGCCCTTTCCACTTCCATCCGCTGTGCCAAGATATAATGTTGTCCGCAGGGAAACAACATTTTTCTTTTTTTGACAAAAGAGTCTGGGCATCCGAAAAAAAATACGGTACATATGGCTCGACTTAGGAGCCGTTACGAAATAACTATTACATTTCCAACCATTTCGTTACGGCTCCTTACGCCGCTAACGCTGCTGCCGGTCACGGCATTTCAATGGTACGGTTATTTTTGAACAACGGCTTACGGCAAGCATGGGGCTTGTCTTTTGGTGATGTTGCGCCGGTTTTGAACCAGACAAAGGAGTAAGTAACGATGGAATGCAAGCGCTTGCAGGGGCTTGTCAAATCATGGTATGCCCAAGTCCAGGAAGAGTCCATGGCACCCGCCCGCATGGTTTCCTTCATGGAAAAGCACATTGCCGAATGTGCCTTCTGTCTTGCAGATCCGTTGGTGCGACAAGATATTGTGAAAATCACCGCCATCATCCTGCCCCCGGCAAAAATTCGCAAGCCTTCAGGCGAGGAAGACGATGACCTTCCCGCCGGACCGGACGAGGAATCAGGCACCTCCGGAGACGATGATGGCGGAACCGAGGATGAGGAAACCGACGACGAAACCGAGGCTCTGGAGGACGAGGGGCTTGAGGACGATGATTTGGAGGATGACGAATAACTCCACGCCCGGGTCACAGGACACAAAAAAGCGCTCCAGAGGGGGCCGATTTTTTGTTGGCCAAAGACCTGCCACGACTCATGCAATGCAAAGTTAAATAAGCCACCGGCAAAACCGGTGGCTTATCGGGTGAGCGCCTCGGCAATGTTTAACGACGAAGGCGCCGACAAAATCGTGAGCCGCCCAAAAGGCGGCCGCACTTTTTCCCTCCCCCTTAACAAAGGGGGGAATGAAAAGCGCTGCGTTCATGGTAACAGCCTGAAATTCGACCGCCGCAATGGTCAAATCTTTATGAGCCCCCCGCATTCGACAAAAAAAAGCTCCCGGCCGATATAACAGAATCGAAGCGAGAGCTTTTTTTTATGTGCTGCAACTCGCAATAATTTCAACGAGTTATGTTGTAAAATGGTGGCGATGCAGGGACTTGAACCCCGGACACTACGGATATGAGCCGTATGCTCTAACCAGCTGAGCTACATCGCCGTGCAAAAGAAAGTCCTTATATTCAAGATTTTGCGGCAATTGTCAACCACAAAAAAAGCCCCCGGGTTTCCGCGCACGAAAAAACCGGGGGCTGCTTGCAGTACAAAGGTACCGTTGCAACTGGCGGCTCTTACATCATGCCTCCCATGCCGCCCATGCCTCCCATGCCCGGAGGCATGCCGCCCGCACCCTTGTCTTCCTCGGGATGCTCGGCAATCATGCACTCGGTGGTGAGCAGCAGGCCGGAAACACTGGCCGCGTTCTGCAGGGCGAAACGGGTTACCTTGGCAGGATCGATGACCCCTGCCTCGAGCAGGTCTTCAAACTTCTCGGTGTCGGCGTTGAAGCCCTTGGAGCCTTTCATGTTCTTGACATGCTCCACAATCACCGAGCCTTCGAGACCGGCGTTGTTGGCGATCTGACGCACCGGCTCTTCGAGGGCGCGGGCCACGATCTGCTTGCCAAGCTCCATCTCCGGGGAGAGCTTGAGTTTCTTGAGGGCGTCAAGGCAGCGCAGATAGGCAACGCCGCCGCCGGGGACGATACCCTCTTCCACTGCGGCGCGGGTAGCGTTCAGCGCATCTTCCACCCGGGCCTTCTTCTCTTTCATCTCCATCTCGGTGGCTGCGCCGACATTGATCACCGCAACGCCTCCGATCAGCTTAGCCAGGCGCTCCTGGAGCTTCTCGCGGTCGTAGTCGGAGGTGGAGGAGTCGATCTGGGCGCGGATCTGCTTGACCCTCCCTTCGAGATTCTTCTTGTCGCCGGCGCCGTCCACGATGGTGGTGTTGTCCTTGTCCATGACGATGCGCTTGGCGCTGCCGAGATCATTGATGGTGACGTTCTCCAGCTTGATGCCGAGGTCTTCGGTGATCACCTGGCCGCCGGTGAGGGTGGCGATGTCTTCCAGCATGGCCTTGCGGCGGTCGCCAAAACCAGGGGCCTTGACTGCCGCCACGCTCAGGGTGCCGCGCAGCTTGTTGACCACCAGGGTGGCCAGGGCCTCGCCGTCCACGTCCTCGGCAATGATGCACAGGGGACGGCCCATCTTGGCGATCTGCTCAAGAATGGGGAGCAGATCCTTCATGTTGCCGATCTTTTTCTCGTTGATCAGGATGAAAGGCTCTTCCAGGTTCACTTCCATCTTCTCGGCATCGGTGACAAAATACGGAGAGAGATAGCCGCGGTCGAACTGCATGCCTTCAACCACGTCCAGGGTGGTCTCCATGCCCTTGGCCTCTTCCACGGTGATCACGCCTTCCTTGCCCACCTTGTCCATGGCCTCGGCGATGATGTTGCCGATGGTGGCGTCATTGTTGGCGGAGATGGTGCCGACCTGGGCGATCTCCTTCTGCTCCTTGGTGGGCTTGGCGATTTTCTTCAACTCGGCCACCACCGCCTCGACAGACTTGTCGATGCCGCGCTTGATGTCCATGGGGTTGTTGCCGGCGGCAACCAGCTTGGAGCCCTCGGCATAAATGGCCTGGGCCAGGATGGTGGCGGTGGTGGTGCCGTCGCCTGCCACGTCACTGGTCTTGGAGGCAACCTCCTTGACCATCTGGGCGCCCATGTTCTCGAATCTGTCCTTTACCTCGATCTCCTTGGCAACGGAAACGCCGTCCTTGGTGATGATGGGCGCGCCGTAGGATTTCTCGATCAGCACATTGCGGCCCTTGGGGCCAAGGGTAACCTTCACGGCATTGGCCAGGATGTTTACGCCATTCAGGATGGACTCACGGGCTTTTACGCCATATTTGATATCTTTTGCAGCCATGGTGATAATTCTCCTTTCCGTCTAATCACAAAAAATTACACAACTTGTCGGAGTAACGATTTAGGAGCCGTTACAAAATAACCATTTTGTAACGGCTCGTTACGCCGCTATCGCTGCTGCCGGTCTTGCCATTTAAATAGCACGGTTATTTTGTTACAACGGCTTACAAACGCAGTGTTATTTCCCTTCAAGAACCCCGAGCACATCGTCTTCGCGCATGATGAGGTAGTCCTCGCCATCGATCTTGATCTCATTGCCGCCATACTTGGAAAACAGGACCCGGTCACCGGCCTTGAGATCCACCGGCACCCGATCGCCCTTGTCATTGAGGCGACCCTTGCCCACGGCTACAACCTTGCCCTCGGCGGGTTTTTCCTTGGCGCTGTCGGGGATAAAGAGCCCACCCTTGGTTTTCAGCTCTTCCTCCAGTCTTTTGATCAGGATACGATCATTTAACGGACGAATTTTCATGCAATGCCTCCAATTGTGTTTGGTAATGTATTGTGTGTAACCATGAAACGAAACAGCGGGCAACAGGCGCCCGAAGCGTTTCCCGACCCATAAGCCGTCGTTCAGAAATAGCAGCGCCGCTTACGCTGCTGCTAACGGCGATAGTTATTTCGTAACGGCTCCTAAATGAAGCGGCAGGGAAGACCGCTCTGCACGGCGCTTTCCTGCCTTGATGGCCACACAATATGTATCGGGCCTTAAAAAATCAAGAGCGGCTGTTTATTTTTTTTATAAAATAATATCAAACTGTTACATTGTTCGCCTGACTACAGCCCCTTTTTCCCCCGGCAAAAAAACTCAGAGCCGTATCACCCAGCCATAGGGGTCTTCCTTGACCCCATACTGGATGGCCTGGATTTCATCAAAAAGCTTCTGGGACAACGCGCCGGTTTTCCCGTTGTTGATCACGCAATCCCGTCCCTGATAGTGCAGGGAGCCCACCGGGGAAATCACCGCGGCGGTGCCGGTGCCGAAAATCTCCTTGAGCGAGCCGTTTTCCTGGGCCGCCAGAACCTCGTCAATGGAAATCCTTCGCTCCACCACCGCAAGACCCCAGCCCTTGGCCATCTGGATGACCGAGTCACGGGTAATCCCGGGCAGGATGCTGCCGCCAAGCGGCGGGGTGATGATCTCGTCGCCGATCACGAAGAAGATGTTCATGGTGCCGACTTCCTCGATGTACCTCCGCTCCACCGCGTCCAGCCAGAGCACCTGGGTAAACCCGGCCTGCTGGGCCTCCACCGCCGCCATGATGCTGGCGGCATAGTTGCCGGCCGTCTTGACATGGCCAACCCCTCCGGGCACGGCGCGGACATATTTGTCGGTGACATATATCTTGACCGGGTTGAATCCTTCGGGATAATAGGCGCCAACCGGGCTCAAGATGACAAAGAACAGGTATTGTTTTGCCGGACGCACACCCAGGGCTGCCTCGGTGGCGATCATGGTGGGCCGGATGTACAGGGTGGCGCCCTTGGCCGTGGGAATCCAGTCCTGATCGATCCGCAGCAGTTCTTTCAACGCGGCGAGAACCTCGTCCACCGGCAGTTGCGGCATGCAGAGCCGGGCCGCAGATATGTTCATCCGCTCGATATTGGCCGCCGGACGAAACAGATAGATGCCGCCGTCCTTGCCCCGGTAAGCCTTCATCCCCTCGAAGATGGCCTGGCCGTAATGAAGAACCATGGCCGCCGGATCCAGGGAAAAATTCCGGTATGGCCGGACCGCCGCGTCATGCCAGCCCCTGCCCTCGGTATAGTGTATGACCAGCATATGATCGGTAAAATGTCTGCCAAAACCCAGGGCGTTTTGGTCCGGCTTGGACTTTGCTTCTTTTTCAGTAACTTTTTCCAGTTGTATATCCATGCTCTCTTCCTCGGACAAAAACTCTCCATTTCGACGCGGCACAGCCGTGTTGCCCGGCTTTCCAAGCCACTATCGGATGAAAAACCAAAATCAAAGACAACAAATATAAATGATAATACGCTTCGCTGAAACAACTTATTGATGCCGCCACGGTAAACGTGTGCATAAACGTCACGGCGGGATGGACAGAAGGGGGGGAAGGAAGAAGAAAGGTGGTCGGGGCGAGAGGATTCGAACCTCCGGCCTCCTGCTCCCAAGGCAGGCGCGCTAACCAGACTGCGCTACGCCCCGACGGACGATGATGGGAAGCTGCCTTATTAGCACTCTGCCCGTGGCCGGTCAAGAGAATTGTTTTTTGGCCGGATGGATTTTGTCAGCTAAAAATGTTGACGCCCTGATGCGCACTTGCTATATTGCCCGCGTTCAGTTGAATATCGATCCTGGGTAGCTCAGTCGGTAGAGCAGGTGACTGTTAATCACCCTGTCGGGGGTTCGAATCCCTCCCCGGGAGCCACGGAAATTCAAAGGGTTACGGCAATCGCCGCAACCCTTTTTTTGTATCGTTTTTCTGTTTTCTCCCCACTTTCTCCCCACCGCTAACACCTTCTATATCCAACCCCACCCGTCGACGCGAACCCGTAACCTCGTTCCACTCCTTTTTGACCAACCATTCCAGGTATCGAGTCACAGAAGGCATCGGACCACGAGGAATCCACACAGAAAGGTCTTTCAGTTTGTCATAAGTTTCTGGAGAAATGGTGAGATTGATCCGCTTCCGCTCCCGTCTATGTCGCGCCACCCGAATCGTTGTGTAAAGCCGTTCCTGGAGATCTTCATCAACCCATCGTGCAATGAATTTGGTGAGGCTAGAGACAGTCGGGGTTGCCAGGCAAGACTGAAAATCAGAAAAAGCCTCTTCTGGCAAGTCCATAACGCGCTTCGCTAGCCACATTTTTGCAGCGCTGACATCCATTTTGCCGATTTGATAATTTAGGCTCACACCACACCCTCCATTTTTTTGTTATGTTACATTGTAACACAGCCGGCGCTATATAGCAACAATCAATGATCGCCAGAGAGAAATTTCTGTATCGTATATATCATACAAAAACACATAACTACTTGAAATTATTATGTATTGACTGGACAAGAATGAAGCGCTACCTTGTGATCACACAGGCACAATTAATCACACAGGTATTTATCCAGGAGGGAAGATGACAAAGGACATCTACGATGAATTGGCGTCGGCCTGGCCTGCGCCGATTGTTGCACGAAGGGAGGTTGCAAGATTTTCAGGGGGTGTTTTGAACCCAAGGACGCTGAGCAATTTGGATAGCGCCGGCGAAGGCCCGCCGAAAATAAAAATTGGGGAGAAAATGGTTGCCTACCCCACAAAATCGCTGGTGGAGTGGATGAGAATGAGAAATCGAACTACAGAAAAAACCAAAACAAAGGAGAAGTGAAATGGAGCTGCTAGATGAGCCAGACGAGGCAACTGGGGAAATGGTGTACTGGGTGATAATTGAGGGAGAAGAACCTATCCGATTCCCCACCAAAGAAGCGCGCGATAAATTCCTTTTCAGGCTGTGGCTGGACTTGCTGCAAAAAATGTTGCACAGCCAGCTGCTCCAGGATGCCTTGGAGTGGCTGTGGCAGCAGCAGCGCGAAGAAATGCTGTTGCTCCAGCAAAAAGAGGAAGCGCGGGCGCAGTTTGTTTTGCTGCTGTTGCAGCAAGACCAGCAGTATTTTTTGGTCCCGGCCGCGATCGCGCAAAGTCTCTACATGCAGCAGCTTGCTCGGGATTGGGTGGTGCTGGCCTGCGATTTTGTGCTGACTGCCAACCGCCTCGTGCCGATCCCGGCTGACGCCGATGAAGATGAAACCAAGCCGTGACAACACCCAAAGTCTTACAGTTGCAGGAGATAGAGCCGCCCCAGGAACTGGCGGCGGCTCTATCCGCCGATTTCCTGGGGCGGCTACGGATCGTCAACCCGCCGCCGGTCCGCATCGCCACCCCACCTGAAGCAGCGGCGTGGGGCGGCTATTGCTCCGGAACCGAGTATGCCGAGCGGGGCGAGGTGGTGATAGCAGATTGGCGGACCACCCCAAAATGGCTCGTACAGCAAAGGATTCAAGCGGTTTACGTCCACGAGACCGCGCACCGCCTGCTTTCCCGAGCCCAGGCTCGCGAAATAGAAAGCCATGGGATTGAATTTTTTACTCTTCAACTTTTCCTTTTCAGGCGGGCAGGAAAGAAGAAAGGAGGCTGGCCATGGATGCTCGAGGCTGATTTTTATGACTGCCAGGATTGCCTGAGATCACGCGATGTTCCAGGCGTGCCCAGCACCGGGGAGACGATAGATTTTGCTCTAGAAATCGCTCTTGAGTTGAGCGACCAGAAAATCACAGCCGAGCAGGCCGCAGAGGAAATTTGTCGGCGGGCAGCGGCCTGGAAAGCCTGGAAGGCCGGGGAGCCCGAGCGGCGCGAAGCAACCCGGGAAAAACAGGAAACGACGCAGGCCGCTCTTGGGGCAGCCAACGACAAAATCTTTTGGTGGAGGGTGTACTGCGCTGCCTCCTCATTTCTGGCCGCTGTTATCTTCTTTTTGGCTATCAGCATGAGGTGAAAAATCATGAGCGACAGATTGAAAAAATTGGAAGCGCGGCGTGAAAAAATCGCGGCCGAGATCGCGCGGGTCAGGGCCCGCGAGGCCATGCAAAATCGTAAGTCCGCCACACGGCGCAAGGTACTTTTGGGGGCGTTGGTTTTGGCCATGGTGGAAAAGGGGGAGTTGCCCAAAGAAAAAGTCGATTCTGCCCTGGCCCGTTTTTTGACCCGGCCCCAGGACAGAGCCCTCTTTCATCTCTCCCCGGTGGAGTAGTCGCGCCCCCGGAACAGAGTGGAGGGCGCACTTATACGTTCGTCTGCGCCGAACGTGTGCGCTCCTGCGGAGAGGCTTCAAGGATAAGGGAAAATGTCTACAAAAAATCCATACAGTTTTAAGGTCGAACCAGTAAAACGCAGCGCGGGAAAATCCGCCGTTGCCCGCGCCGCCTACCAAGCCGGGGAAAAACTCATCGATGAGCGCACAGGGCGGCGATGCGATTACTCGCGAAAAAAAGGGGTGCGACATGCTGAAATTTTTACCCCTCCC
This sequence comes from Deltaproteobacteria bacterium, assembly GCA_021822005.1. Lineage (GTDB taxonomy): Bacteria > Desulfobacterota > Desulfobulbia > Desulfobulbales > Desulfurivibrionaceae > Thiovibrio. Next base: position 16,861 of record JAJZSH010000016.1, read on the forward strand.
AACTCTCCCGGCTGGACCAAGAACCGCGCGGCACTGTGGAACTCCGTGGAGGCAGCGGAGAAAAGAGTAGACGCCCAGGTTGCTAGGAAATTCATCATCGCTTTACCCAAGCAGCTTACCCACGAGCAGCGCCTGAAATATACTCGGGAGTTTATTCAGGAACAGTTAGTCGACAGAGGCATGATCGCTGACTTTGCGATTCATGACCCAGAGCCAAAGAAAAATCAGGATAACTATCACCTTCATCTTTTGGTGACGCTGCGCGAAATCGGACCTGATGGATTTGGGAAAAAAAATCGTGACTGGAACCAGGTTGCGCTTCTTGAAAAATGGCGTGAGGAATGGGCACTGCATACCAACCGCGCCCTTGTTGCTGCTGGATTTGAGCCAACATGGGACCACAGGTCGCTTGAGGAGCAAGGCATTGATCGCATCCCGCAGGTCCACCTTGGCCAAGCCGTAATTGAGATGGAGCAAAGAGGAATCAAGACGGATCTCGGCGATCGGGCTCTTCAGATTGCCCAAGCCAACCACCAGCTCGAAGAACTGAAATTAGTGGAAAGGGAAATTCAGAATGAACAGCGGTTTGGAAAGAATCCAGAAAGCCCGCAACCTACCCAACCAAATCGAGTCCCTAGAGCAACAACTCCAAGCCGCCAACCAGAAAATCGCCCGACTGGAAAAGGAGATGGCAGCCATGAGCAAGGCCTTGAAAAAACACCTTCAGCAGCAGCCCCAGCAAGGGCAAAGCCTATTAAGCCGACTACTCGGCCGACAATAAATGAGTCAACCACAGGAGGACCAAAAGACATGAATTTTTCACCGTCAGAATACCAGGATTTCTTGAGAATCAAGCGCTTGATGGCCCAAAAACAGCAGAAGCGGCTCACCGAAGAGCAAAAAAAACGGATCGAAGAAATGATCCTGCGAACGGAGGAAGCCGCCCTGAAGCGGCCAGATTCCCTCTACTGGGAGGATTATTTTGCCTTGGACTGCATGGAAGAGTTGCGGAAACGCAAGCAGACCGTCGAGCAAGCCGACTGGCGAGAAATAGAAGGCAAGGTGGTGGCTGGGTTGTTAATGGACGGGGCCACCGTCAAGGATGCCGCCGAAATTTTATCCGAAAAGGGTGTTGGCGCTGCGCTGGACCCGGCTACCCCGCCGGATGGCCAAACCGCAGGGGAAAAACAGGCGATGGAATACCTCAAAAGCTTGGCCGCTGGTAATCCTGATCTGATGGATGCAATCGAACAAGCAGAGGAGCGCCAGAAGAACGAAGCACGAGATGCGCAACATGAGCAAATGCAGCCCCAAACCGCTGCTCCACAGCCTGGCGCATAAGGAGATCACCATGAAAAAGACAAACATCCCCATAACCCATACGGAATGGTTGGCCTTGTGGCAGAAGGCCTTGGACTTGGCGATGTGCAAGGAAATCCCTGATGAAATTTTTGACAATTACACCCGCCACCGCCTAACCGGCTTTCTCTGTGATCAATCGTTTGAATCTGGCAGGCAGGAAAGGCGGCGAAAGAAACGGATGAGGGGCAAGCCGACGGACGTGATTCAATGAACGTCACGCCGAGGCGGGAAATGGCTGGAAAGAAACAGTCCTTCAGGAAGAAACAAACGAAGGACAGGAGGGACAGGGTCTTGTCTGAAATCCTCCAGACGCCCGGCGGGCGCGACTTGCTCGCGCTGGTTCGTGCATCGGGTCGCCGCCGCATCGGCGCCATTGAGGCTGTGACGCCGCCGGGCTCGTTTCTTGATGTAGTCGTTGAGCAAGTCAAAAACAAAACCGACCTGCCCGCAGAAATCGGGCTGGCAGTCGTGTTGTCGCAGATTGCCGCCGCGTTGAGCCAAGTCGGCACTACTGTTTTGTGGCCCGACTCAGACAAGCCTGTCGAAATGGACATGTGGATGGTCGTACTCGCGCCAAGCGGCGCAGGCAAGACGTTGCTGCGTAACCTCGTAGCTGAAGCACTGGACTTGCATCTTCGGGAACTTCCCGAGCCGGGCAGTGCCCGAGCGTTCTTGCAGGGGTTGGACGAATGCACAGGAATTGCGTGCTGGACCCGCGACGAATACGGCCAGCTTGTAAGGCAGATCGCGGATGGCGGGCCAATGGCGCAGCTTCGTGATTACATGCTACGGGCCTATGATCATGTGCCCCTTGAGGTAACGACTATGAAGGATGGACTGGTGCGGATCGAAAGCCCTCGCATTTCCATCTTCGGCTCCACGGTCGACAGCACATGGTCGAGCTGCATCGACGCCGCGATGCTGGCGGATGGTCTGCTGGCTCGACATTTGTTCATCGTTGCCGACCGGCGGCCGTTGAGCGTGCCGCGTTATCCAATTGCGGCGATGAAACAGGTTATCGAGCAGGCCGCCGCGCCTTGGCGAGAACGGATTAAGAAGCCGGAGCAGTATGTCATTACAGAAGAGGCCGCAAAATACTACGATGAGGCGTGGATCGAGCTCGTGCGGTCGATTCGCAGTTCCATCGATCCGGCCTATATCCGTCGAGTTACCTGGGGAGCGGCGCGGTATGCCGTGATCTATCACCTATTGCTCTGCCAGCCAGGGCAAGCAATAGGCATCGAGGCAATGCGCTGGGCATGGCGGATGACGCAGCTGCATTTGCAATACGTCCGGGAAGTGCTCAACTTATCTGACCCCTCGGCATCGAGCAAGCTCGACCGGATCATAGAGTGGGTCATGGAGAGGGAAAAAGAAGGGGCAAATGTGCACGACAAAGGGTTCATTCGCACCCTTTTGCAGCGTTTTCGCACTGATTTGAAGAGTACGTCAGAAGCTAAGCAGGTGCTTGATTTAATAGGAAAAATCAGCAAAAATGACTGAAAGTTGTTGGTGCTTTGTTGGCACCACTTTGCCAACAACTTTTTCTGTTGCAAATCAAATAGTTATCCCATGTTTTACGGTTGTTGGCAGGGGGGAGGGTGTCGGCAGAGCAGGATCTGCGGTCGGCAAATCCTGCTCAAAAGCAGCCTTGAAAGGAAAGGTTCACCCCTGCGGGGTTCCCTTCCTTGGAGACTTCGGCCAGCCCCTCCCTTCAGCCCTTGCGGGCAGCGGTCGGTTTTCTTCGGCAGGTGCGTACCTCTTGCGTCCAGGCCTCCGGCCAAAAGCTGTTAGCCCGAAGGGCTGGGAATTCGTCACCCACCGGATCATCTCGAAGAAAGGCCGACGCTCGGCCGTCAGGCCGTGAAGGAAGGCTACTGTCTCGAAGGAAAGGGGAAAGGATGCCCCGAAGAGGAAAACGCTTAGCTGGGCCTTGAAGACCCTTTTCTGCGAATTTCTATTTTCCCCACTTTCAAAGAAAAAGGCCGGCAGGGCGAACCTGTACCGGCCTCGCTTGCGCGCATAGCGCAAGACAGCTAAAGAACGGCTTCCAGTCCTTTCCGTTCGATAAGATTAAGCAGTTTCAAGGACGGTCCGCTTGGTTTCTTGTCGCCAATCTCCCACTTCTGGACAGTAGAAATACTGGTATTCAGCACAGCAGCAAAGACAGCCTGGCTGACGTGCGCATTTTCCCGTAACTGCTTGATCTTTTTAGGGAGCATTTCATGGACGGCGAGGCCACACAGGGCTTCGAATTCACACATGCGACGCTTATCGATCAGTCCAATTTTGTGCAAGCCACGAGCGGTCTCGTGCATTTCCTCAAGGATTCTACTTTTCCGTTTCGCCGTTGCCATCACACACCTCCATAATTTCCCCTGCAGTCAGAGCAGCCGCCAATTGGGGCTCATTAAACCCGAGTAGTTCTTTCGCCACTTCCTGGAAGAATTTCAACTCGTCCTTGTCAATGTTTGCGCGTTCATTTTTCTCGAAACCATACATGAAAAACCATCGATCTCCTCGATTGGTCGCAACAATGGTTCGAGCACCACCACTTTTCCCCCGGCCAGGCAAGGCAATACGTTTTTTTACCACGCATCCGCCAAGGTCTGCATCGACAAGCCCTTGCGCCATTTCAAGAACCGCACGATAGAGAGCGTCGTCAGATAAGGCACTTTTTTGCATCCACCGGGCAAACGTGCGGGTTTTGAATATTCCTTTCATGACTTACTATATCACCTGGTGCAATAGTTTACAAGAGGGCCCTTAAAATTTACCGCTGCTTCAATGCGATCGCCGGTGTCACCGTATCCAAGGTGGCGGCAAGAGTTCGCGTAGCCTGCCGCAAGGAATTTTCTCCCAAATGGCTGTACCTGGCGGTCATGGCCAAGGTCTTATGGCCGAGCAGCTCCTTAACCGTATAAAGATCAACCCCCGCTTCAACCAGCCAGCTGGCATAGGTGTGCCGCAGGGTATGAAAACAAACCTGCCGCCGGGGATCTTCAATCCCGACATTGAGGCACAGACGAGCCACCACCCGGGCAAAGGCCGCCGATACTTCCGTGATCTGCTTACCCAGCCGATCACGAAAAATAAGCCCACCATCTTCAGCCTCACTTTTTTTACGCTGCAACATCATATTGACGACCGGACTCATAAAGGCGGTACGGGTCTTGCCGTTTTTGGTATCAACCAGCAGCAATGTCTCCCGCTCAAAATCGATGCAGTCCCACGTCAGAACAAAAATCTCCCCGGCCCGGAGGCCACAATGCAACGAAATAAGCGCTATATCGTGGAGCTGGCTGGACGTTCTTTTCAGTTCGATAAGCAGGCGATCCGCCTCCGCTCGCGAAAGGAAGCGGGTTCGTTCGTTGTTCACCTTCATTTTTTTTACATCTCGCCCGGGCCAGTCGCCAGCGACAATCCCTTCCCGGCGGGCAAAATTCCAGACTTGACGGATCACGGCCAGAGCGTGATTGATACTTGTAGGAGTAAGCGGGCGCGGTTTGCTTTTTTTAGGCGCGGTATTTTTGCGGTGGCCAGCCCGCATATTGGCTTTAATTTTATCGAGATGAAAGGGGACAATTTTGGGAAAAGGAAAATTCCCGATCACAGGGGCAATCCAAAGGCGGAACAATCGTTCCTCGGAACCCCAACTATCAGGCTTCTTATGGGCTTTAGCGTGGGGGAAATAAGCGCTTTCAAAGAATTCCGCAAAGGTGATGGCCGCCCGGCGGTCAGCCTCTTGCTGCCGGGTTTCTTCGAGCCGACGCACTTCTTCAATCTCGCGGGATTCTCGGAGCCTTTGTGGACCTTCACCGATCCGGGCCGCCCGTTTCAGCCGGGCAAGCTCCTCGCTGGCCCGTTCGGCGCTCCACCCTTCGGTTGCCCAGCCTAACCCTTCTTCCTGGCGCTTGCCGTCCTTCTGGTAACGAATGGCATAATATTGATCAAACTTCACGCCGTGCTTGCGGGTCTTGTGCTTATAAAACCGCACCCCCGGGAAGGGTGTTTTGAACCACTCTACCGCCATAGCCGTTTTCCTCTCCCCACTTTCTCCCCACATTTTGCCTGAATGTGGGTGATTTTACATGATGACCTGGGAAGCATTATCTTCGAAAAAAGCTAGTAATGTCAAGAGATAAATGATTTTCAGTGACGGTGGATGAAGGCAAATTTAACGGGCTGTTAATCACCCTGTCGGGGGTTCGAATCCCTCCCCGGGAGCCAAAAAAAAATCAAAGACTTGCGACGAGTGCCGTAAGTCTTTTTTTGTTTGTTCTTTTTGTTTTCTCCCCCATTTCTCCCGGCGGGAGCAACCGGTGTCTGCATCACCAAGAACTTCTGCTGAACCGC
>JAJZSH010000267.1 GCA_021822005.1 Deltaproteobacteria bacterium
CAGAGTGGTGGGCTTGCCCTGGACCAGCCATTCCGCGACCAGCCAGGAGAGCAGGGCCGCGCCGGTGGCGACCTGGGTGGTGAAAAAGGCGTTGACTGCGACGCCGTTTGCCGCCAGGGCGCTGCCGGCGTTGAAGCCAAACCAGCCGAACCAGAGAATGCCCGCGCCCAGCATGGTCATGGTCAGATTGTGCGGATGAAAGGACTCCTTGCCCCAGCCCTTGCGTTTGCCGAAGACCAGGGCGGCGACAAGGGCTGCCGCGCCCGAGTTGAGGTGGATGACGGTGCCGCCCGCGAAATCAAGGCCGCCGTGGCCGCTGATCCAGCCTCCGCCCCAGACCCAGTGGCAGACGGGCAGGTATACCAGGGTGCTCCAGAGGACGGTGAACAGGAGAAAGGCGGGGAACTTGACCCGTTCCGCAAAGGTGCCGGTGATCAGCGCCGGGGTAATGACGGCGAACATCAGCTGGAAGGCGCAGAACAGCAGGTGGGGGATGGTGGCGGAGTACTTGCCGGGCTCAAGGCCGACCCCCGCGAGGCCCGCCCAGTCCAGATTGCCGATCAGGCCGTTAACGTCAGGGCCAAAGGCCAGGGAATAGCCGTAGATCACCCAGATAATCGAGACAACGCCAAGGCAGACAAAACTTTGCAGAACCGTGCTGAGAACATTTTTTGAGCGAACCATGCCGCCATAAAAAAGCGCCAGCCCTGGGGTCATCAGCATGACCAGTGCGGTGGCAATCAGCATGAATGCGGTATCACCTGTGTCCATAAACGTATCCTCTCTCTGTACTCATTTGTTTGGGGTTGTTCGTTTGTCAGTGGGGTAGCGATGCATGCTGAGTGGAAACAAAAGCAAATGTCGTGCCAGAGAATTATTTTTTTGCGTAAGATGCTGGAGTTACGTGAATATTGTCTTTGTGTCTGGTGCGGAGAAAGAGCAATAAAGTAACAAAAAAGTGGAAAATTTTTAAATTAACTACAAATTTGTCTGTTTAACCTTCTCGGGGGAGGGCGTGAAGGGGGTCAGGAGAGATGGTACTGGTTGAAGATGATTGATTCGATGGGAGCCTCGGGCCATTGTTTCTGGAGCCAGGCGCGCAGTTCCCGGTTCATCTCGCCACGGGCCAGGGAAAACCTGCGCAACTCATCAAGAGGCTTGTTCTGGAAGAATTGATAGATGATGTCGCGGACAAAGACCTTTTTTTCGGCAGGGGGGTCTTCCTGGTCTTCAAGGGAGGCAATCAGGGTGATATCAACGAGGACAAAGGTTACGGGCTGATCACTGACCGGGTTGTTCACCGGAATAATGAAAGCGGGGAAGGCCCATTTTTTTCTGACTTTTCCCGGATGAAGCTGGCTGGCTTGGTTAACTTCCGGGGAGCCTGTCGCGCTTGTGGTCTTGTCAGGAGAAACAGTTGCGGCTCCCGGGTGTTGTGCCGGGGAGGTGGCTGTCTGGAGAAAGGATGGGGGAGGCTTTGGCGTGCCACTCAAGGCGAACAAGACGCCGACAAGGAGAAAAGGGAGGGCATACAGGGGGATGCGTACAAAAATGGGAAAAGACTGGAGACGGGTGAACTGTTTTTGCGCGGCTATCTTGCCGGAGAGAAAAAGGGGGGGCAGTGCCCCGGCGCCGACAAGGGCTTTTGCCGGGTGGGCGCCGGAAGCGACACCCTGATCCGGTATGCCGGAAAGGGTTTTTTCCAGGGTGGAATCAAGTTTTTGGGCGGCAACTCCGGCAGTGACTGCCGGCTCCTTTTCCTCGAGGAAAAAATCCTCCTCTTTCTCGCTGGAGAAAAACGCATCATCCTCGGCCTGGAAGGCGGATTCCCAGTCCTCACCCCAGTTTGTTTCCTCGTGTTCAGCGGAAGTATCCGTGCTGGCGGACTGGTCAACAGACTGGGGGCGGTCGTCAGCCATGTCTTATATCAGAATATTTTGTTGAGTTTTTCGGAAAGGGTTTCGGCGGTGAATGGTTTGACGATGTACTGGCTGACCTTGGCCTTGACCGCCAGAATAATATTGTCCTGTTGTGCTTCCGCCGTCACCATGATGAAAGGCGTATCGGCCATGCTGGCGTCAGCCCGCACCGCTTTCAGCAGGTCCAGTCCGGTCATCTTGGGCATGTTCCAGTCCGAGACGATGAGGCCGATTTTTTCTGATTTCAGGACGTTCAGGGCGGTGGTGCCGTCGTCCGCTTCAATGATGTTTTTGAAGCCAAGCTGGGTGAGAATGTTTTTGATTATGCGCCGCATGGTGGCGAAATCGTCAACCACGAGAATTTTCATATTAGGATCAGCAGCCATATTTCCTCCCTAACATCTTTATGGTACGGGTGGCCTGGGCATGTTCGCAGTGTGAATAATCGACCACATTTTTTTTATTGTAACTGTAACAATTGGTTTTGGAAATAAAAAAAGAGGGTCGTGGAGAGTCGCCCCATACTTCCGGATTTCCCCCCGGTCTTTGCATAAAAAAAAGGGGTTGTATCCCTCCGGCGCGGCTCAACTTGCCAGGGTCTTTTTCAGCTTGGCGCGGAGGCGGAACATGGCCTTGCTGTGCATCTGGGAAATGCGCGATTCCGTATAGCCCAGCACCTCGCCGATTTCCTTCATCGTTAGTTCGTCCTGATAATAGAGGGAGACGGTCAGTTTTTCCTTGTCCGGCAGATCGGAGATGGCGTTGGCGATGAGCTTCCTGATCTGGGACAGGTTGATGGCCGTGAAGGGATCACGGTCGTCCATGGCAAAGGTCTCGGCCAGGGTGGGATCGTTCGCCTCCGTTGATTTCTGCCGGAGAAACTCGATATCCATGAAGGTGACGGATTTGGTTTCATCGAGCAGCTTGTAGAAATCATCAAGGGCGAGGCCCATGGTCTGGGCTACTTCCTCATCCGTGGCTGGTCTGCCCACCTGTTTTTCGATGTCGGCATAGGCTTTTTCCAGGTCGGTGGTTTTTCGCCGGACGGAGCGCGGAACCCAGTCCAGCGCCCGAAGCTCGTCCAGCATTGCCCCCTTGACCCGGAATTCGGCATAGGTCTTGAACTGGACATTTTTGGATAGATCAAATTTGTTGATGGCGTCAATGAGGCCGATAATCCCGCAGCTGATGAGATCATCGAGCGACACCTGCGCGGGGAGACGCGCCGCCAGGCGCGCCGCGATATACTTGATCAGCGGGGTGTAGGTCAGAATCAGCTCGTTGCGTTTTTCGGCGCTGAGTGGTTCCGCCTGGCTGAAAAAGGTATTCGTATAGTCCTTGAACTTGGGTGACGGCTGTTTGTTCATACCGGGTAGGCCCGCAGAGGCAAAGGAGATCGATTGCCTGCAATATGGAAAAGTATATTACAGATCAACAAGTCCCTGCCAGAAAAATTTTATGTTCCCATCGGCCTTCATCTCGGGCTCTTCCTGGAAGATATTTTCTGCCAGTTTGCTGAACATCCTGCTGGCCGGGGCATCCGGGAAGATGTCTGAAACCAGGCGCTGTTCGCGAACCGCGGTGGGCAGTTTGCTGTCATAGGGGATATACCCCAGATAATCCAGGGAAAGCGAGTCAAGAAAACGGTCGGCCACAATGCTCAACTTCCGGAAAACGGCCAGGGCCTCCTTTTCGGAACGGGCAAGATTGACGAGGATGCGGAACCTTTTCACGTCGTGCCTGCTGGAGAGGACCTTGACCAGCGCGTAGGCATCGGTCAGGGAGGTTGGTTCCGGGGTCAGGATGATGATGCGTTCCCGTGCGGCCAGATTGAAGTAGATCACATTATTGTTAATGCCTGCGGCCGTATCGATCAGCATGATATCGATTTTCTGGGCCAGGGCGGACATCTCTGCCAGGAAGTACAACCGTTGCTGTTCCGTGAGGTCCGCCAGTTCCATGATGCCGGAGCTGGCCGGCAGGATGAGCAGGCCGGCCGGGCCTTGCACCAGAACCTCAGAAAGCGTTTTTTCGCCCATGAAAACGTGGTGGAGGTTGTAGCGCGGGGTCAGGCCCAGCAGGATATCGACGTTGGCCAGATTCAGGTCCGCATCGAGGATCAGCACCTTCTTTCCGGCCTTTGCCAGGGCATAGCCAAGGTTGGTGACGATATTCGTTTTGCCGACCCCGCCCTTGCCGCTGGTCACGCAGATAACCCGTGGCTGGGGCTCGGTGCTGTCGCGGGGCGCCGCCATTCTTTTCTTCTGGGGGTGTGAGTGGGTCATAATCCGTTCCAGTGTTTCCGCCTGATTCATGAGAGTTCCCCGGATTTAGTCATTGGGTCCATCTGTCTTGGGCCTCGGCGGCAAGTTCGCCGGCTGCAGCCTGCCATCCCTGCCCGAACAGGGTCTGCAGGAACTCACGGGAGGCAAGGAGAAAATCCTCCGGAACCCTCTGGC
>JAJZSH010000268.1 GCA_021822005.1 Deltaproteobacteria bacterium
TCTCGGTATCCTGCTGATCACCATTTCGGCTTCGCTGATGACCATCATCTTTTACCGGCTGGGGATCTGAAAATCATGAACGGTGCGCCCCACATCGAGATCCACGACCTGACCATGGCCTATGGCGAGTTCGTCATCCAGCGCGACCTCAACTTCGTGGTCAACAAGGGGGATATCTTTGTCATCATGGGCGGGAACGGCTGCGGCAAGACGACCCTGATGCGGGCCCTGGTCGGCCTGCAACGCCCGGCGCAGGGCACCGTCCTCTACGGCGGCGAGGATTTCTGGAATGTGGACTTAGAGCAACAGGCGCGGCTCAAGCGGCGGCTCGGCATCATGTTTCAGGGCGGCGCCCTGTGGAGTTCGCTGACCCTGGCGGAAAACATCGCCTTGCCGCTTAAGGAGTACACCGCGCTCTCACCGCGCCACCTTGCCGAGATCGTTTCCTTCAAGCTGGCCCTGGTGGGGCTGGCCGGTTTTGAGGACTTTTATCCGGCCGAGCTGAGCGGCGGCATGAAAAAACGGGCGGGTCTGGCCAGGGCCATGGCCCTTGACCCGGATATCCTGGTGATCGACGAGCCCTCTTCCGGTCTCGATCCGCTCACCGCCAGCCGTCTCGACGACCTGATCCTCGAATTGCGCGACAGCCTGGAGACGACCATCGTGGTGATAACCCATGAGCTGGCCAGTATTCTCGGCATCGGCACCAATTCGGTTTTTCTGGACACCGAGACCCACACCATGATCAACACCGGCAATCCCAAAGAAGCGGTTGCGTCCGGAGATCCCAGGGTGCGCCATTTTCTGACCAGGGGGGCTGCATGAGCAGACAGGCGAATCCTACGCTTATCGGGGCCTTTGTTCTTGGCGCCGTCATCCTCGGGGCGGTGGCCGTCCTGCTCCTGGCCGGGGGCCAGTGGTTTCAGGAACGACGCCAGCATGTGCTGTATTTTGAAGGGGCGGCCCAGGGGTTGCAAGCAGGGGCGCCGGTGGTTTTTCTCGGAGTCAAGGTGGGCGCGGTCAAGCGCATCCAGCTCGGGCTTGACGCAGAAAACCGCCGTTTCATGGTGCCGGTCACCATCGAGGTCGAACACAACATGGTCCAGTCCCGCCTTGGCGAACAGGTCGATCTGCGGGACCGGAACACCATCCGGCAGCTGGTGAAGCAGGGGTTGCGCGCCCGGCTCAAGATGCAGAGCCTGCTCACCGGCCAGCTGTACGTCGATCTGGATTTTCATCCCGATAAACCGGCCCGTTTCATCGCCCGCGACCCGGAGGTGAGCGAAATCCCCACCATCCCAACGGCGGTGGAAGAGCTTGCCACCAAGCTGGAGAGGTTCCCCATGGATACCTTCCTTGCCGATCTTGCCGCCATCAGCCGGTCGCTCAACACAATCCTCTCCTCGGAGGCAGCGAGGATGATCCCGGTGCGGCTGGAGGCGACGCTTTCGCACCTGCAATCCCTGAGCGCCAGACTCGACAGCGATGGCGGCCCCGTGCTCACCGAGATGAGGGCGGATCTGGTCGAGATGCGCAAGGCGCTTGAAGCGGTCCGGGCCGCGATGGTCAAGGTCGGCGGGGTGGTTGAGGCAGGCTCCCCCATGGTTACAAGCCTGAGCAAAGCCGGCGAGGAATTGGCCAAGACGGCGCAGGCCTTGCAGGGCCTGGCCGGGGAAGAGTCGCCAACTGTGCGGCATCTCAACACGGCGCTCCAGGAAATCGCCCGTGCGGCCCGTGCCCTGCGGCTTCTGGCGGAAGCCCTGGAGCAACAACCGGAGGCCGTTTTGCAGGGAAAACGCCTCGAAGAGGAACGAAAATGAAAAACATACGTTGCGAGCGGATGAAGGGCGGCCTGTCGGTCTTTCTGGTCTGCGTCCTGCTGCTGGCGGGCTGCGCCCGCACGGCGCCGGTCAGCTATTACCAGCTCTCGGCCCTGGAAGCCGCCCGGAACGTCCCGGCCACCGCCGAGGCGGGCACGAGGGTGATCGGCATCGGCCCGGTACGGCTGCCGGAATACCTGGACCGGCCCCAGTTGGTCACCCGGCTGACACCCAACCGGCTGCAACTGGCCGACAGCCACCGCTGGGCCGAGCCGCTCAGCGAAAACATCCCCAGGGTGCTGGGGGAAAACCTCTCGGCCCTGCTGGGCGCCGACCGCATCCTGCTCCACCCCTGGCCATCCTCCAGAACCACGGATTACCAGCTCCTGGTCGAGGTGCTCCACTTTGAAAACGAGAGCGACGGGGCAGCCCGGCTGGTTGTCCGCTGGTCGGTCAAGGGCCGGGACGGCAGGATCGTGCTGCCGGAAAGACGGAGCAGCCACCGGATACCCGCGACAGCCCAGGACCAGGAAAGGCTGGTTGCCGCCCTGAACGAGGCGTTGGGGAGTTTTTGCCGGGAGATTGCTCAAGAATTGAGGCCGTTGCTGGTGAAGCTCTCCCGGTCAGAATTGTAGGAGATACTGTCCGGGGGCAACGTGGGGGGAAGAAAAGAAATCAAATTCCCCCTCCCCGTTGTATAGACCGGGAATATGGGTAACAGATGTTCGGGGACATAGGTAGTGTCCATCCGGAAACGGCCCTTTCGCCCGATTGCCGCGTTGCTCAGTCGCCGAAAAATGCTCACGTACCCCATGTACGCTCCGCTTTTTCGTCTCCCTCGCGTCTTGCTCTCGAACGAAATTGCTCGTTTCCGGACGAACACTAGGTAACACATTTTGTAAACTGGTAGATTGTTGAGTAGGGAGGAAACAATCATGCCGTGGCAAGAGGTGTCTACCATATCCTTACGCAAAGAATTTATCACGTTAACGCCTCACCCCGCCTGCGGCGGGAGTTTATCATAAAGTTACTTGGAAGAGAAAAAGTAAGGAGTGATGTGATGTATTTTGGCTACTGGCTGATTCTCGGCATCGTATTGGTCGTTTTGGAAATAGTAATTCCCTCTTTTGTCGTGATCTGGTTCGGCATTGCGGCCCTGCTTACCGGCATTGCCGCCTACTGGATAACCGACCTCACCGCGCAGACAGCCATCTTCGTTGCCCTCTCCTCGCTCTCCTTTGCCATCGGCTGGTTTGGTTTTTTGAAAAATGCGAAAGCACGTTCCTTGGCGGGGCAGGGCAAGGAGTCGGTGCTCGGGGAGAGTGGCATCGTCTCTGTGGTCAAGCCGGGGGATTTTCCTGCGGGCACGGTCCGGTTCTCCGTGGCGGTGCTGGGCTCCGACGAGTGGGAGTTTACCGCCGATGAAATATTGGCTGTGGGCGACCGCTGCGTGATCGTGGATGTGCTGGGGTCGAAACTGAAGGTGCGCAAGGCGTAGTTTATTCACCGTTTCTTGAACAGAAAAAGGAGCAATCATGCCCATCTTCACTGTATTTGTATTTGTTTTGTTGGCGCTGGTCGTCATCACCATCGTGGCCGGGGTCAAGATGGTTCCCCAGGGCCATGAATTCGTGGTGCAGCGGCTGGGGAAATACCACCAGACCCTCAAGCCTGGGCTCAACATCATCATCCCCTATATCGATCAGGTCGCCTACCAGGTGATGACCATGGACGAGCCCCTGGACATTGAGCGCCAGGAGGCGATCACCGCCGACAATGCGGTGATCTGGTGCAATGCCATTGCCTTCATCAAGGTGCTTTCTCCGGAAAAGGCCATGTACGGCATCTCCGATTACAAGTACGCCATCCGCAACCTGGTCATGACCAATCTGCGCGCCATCATCGGCAACATGACCCTGAACGACGCGCTCTCTTCCCGGGATAAAATAAAAGCGCTGCTCAAGAGCCAGATCAGCGACGATGTGGTGGATTGGGGCTTGGTGGTCAAGTCCGTGGAGATCCAGGACATCCGCCCCTCCGATACCATGCAGGAGGCGATGGAAAAGCAGGCGGGCGCGGCCCGGCTCAAGGCGGCGGCGATCCTGGCGGCGGAAGGGGAAAAGCAGGCGATGATCCAGCGGGCGGAAGGCACCCTGGAGGCGGCCCGCATGGAGGCCGAGGCCCAGATTATCCTGGCCGACGCCTCGGCCAAGGCCATCAAGGATATTGCCGATGCCGTGGGGGACAACGACCTGCCAGCCATGTTCCTGTTGGGCAACCGCTACATTGAAGGGATGCCGCAAGCTGGCTGAGTCATCCAACACCAAGATGATGGTGCTGCCCGCGGATATTATGGCTGCGGTGGGCGGGCTTATCAATCGGAAACAGGGGTAGGGTGAATCTCGGTAAGTGAGAGAACGGGGGGCTCAATCTGTCCCGTTTTTGTTCAGGGATTGATGGGGGAAAACTTATATTTCAAGACTTGACCCCGTATGTTTTTCGTCATCAGCCA
>JAJZSH010000269.1 GCA_021822005.1 Deltaproteobacteria bacterium
TATAATAAAATTTTCGTCCCTGCATCGTGCCAACACGGATCGCGGCGCAGGCCGCATCTGTTCGACCAACCAATAGATAAGGAGGATGCAGCCATGAAAAAACAGCTTCTCGTCTTCTGTGCCCTGGCCTGGACAGTGCCGCTTTTCGCTGGACCGGCCCTGGCAGCGGACCCTGCCGCCACCACGGCGCAGGCCCAGGAACAAATCTACGGCAGCCAGATCATGACCCCGCAGGAGCGGGCCGAACATCGCGCCAAGATGCGGGCGGCCAAGACCGTTGAGGAGCGCGAAAAAATCCGCAAGGAACATCACGACCGCATGGTGCAGCGGGCCAAGGAGCGGGGGATCACTCTGCCCGAGGAGCCGCCGATGGGCGGGGCCGGCATGGGTCCCGGCGGCGGCATGATGGGTCCAGGCGGTGGCATGGGGCCTGGCCCGCGCGGCGGCCGCTACTAACATCGGCGCCGCATGAACAACCTGGCCCTGTTCGTCCGTGGCGGGCAGGGCCGCTGATCCCTCTTCTCGCTCGCTGTTGACTTTGCAGCAACCGGAAACCATCGCAAAGGAGCGAAGCATGTTCAAGGAATTCAAAGAGTTCGCCATGCGCGGCAACGTGGTGGACATGGCGGTGGGTATCATCATCGGCGGCGCCTTCGGCACCATCGTCAAAAGCCTGGTCAACGACGTGATGATGCCGCCCCTGGGCCTGCTGCTCGGCGGGGTCGATTTCACCAACTTCTTCGTGGTAGGGAGGAGATCATGCAACCGGTTGTTGACCAGGAACTCTGCATCGGCTGCGGCAACTGCGCCGAGATCTGCCCGGAGGTGTTTGAGCTGCAGGACGACAAATCCTTTGTGATCGGGCCGGACAAATGCGCCACCTGCGACTGCGAGGGGGCCGTGGCGGGCTGCCCGGTGAGCGCCATCGAACTGCGATGACCCTGCTCGTCCTTCTCCCGATCATCCTGGGCTTTCTGCTGCTGGCGGCCCATTTCTTCTTCCGCTTCGGCCAGATGGCGCTGGTGGCCCTTGCCCTGCTCTTCCCGCTGCTGTTGCTGGTTCGCAAGCGCTGGGCTGCGCGGGTCATGCAGCTTGCGCTCCTCCTCGGCGCCGCCGAGTGGGCGCGGACCATCATCCTCTTTTCCCTGGCCCGCATGGCCGTTGGCCATCCCTACCTCCGCATGGCGATCATCCTGAGCGCTGTCGCCCTCTTCACCGCTGGCTCGGCGCTGCTCTTCAGAACCCCGGCCCTCCGCGCCCGTTACGGGCTCTTATAAACTCCCGCCCCTCTCCGGCAAAGAGGGGCAAGACTTAGCCCTGTGCTCGGGTTGTGCTTTGCCACCACTAAAAAGTTGACAAAAGTTGACAAGGTGTGTATGCATATTTTTATGACCTCTTTACTTAATGTTGAAAAAATTATCGAAAAGCTTCAGGTCTTGGGATTAACGCAGGCCTCTGTTGCGGGAGACTTGAATGTTTCCCGCGAGGCTGTCTCCAAGTGGCTGAAAAACGAAACATTTCCAAGACCAGACAAACTCCTGAAACTGGCCCGTCGCCTAGAATTAAGCTTTTCCGATCTCGTTATCGCGCCCCCCACAACAAACGAACCCGTTGTCGCCTTTCGGAAAAAGGGTAGAAAAAAGATCACCCCGGAATATCTCGAACAGGCCCGAGACATGGGGAGGATACTAGCCACTCTCGTCCCCCTCCTTCCTTTTGACGAGCTCTCTCAGCCCACCATTCTCAAATCACCGTCCACCGACTACAGTTATATTCAGAAGGTTGCCAAGCGCATAAGGGGCTCCATTGGCATACCTGACACCGATGAGGTTCCTTTCCCAAAGCTGATCCAGTTTTTCAATGAGTTACACGCCGTCATCATCCCCGTTTTAAGAGGGGACAAGGAAAATCACGATAACGCTCTGCATATTTATCTCCCCGATTCCATGACTACATGGATATATTTGAATCTTGATTGCCGCGTACATGATTTTAAATACTGGATGTGCCATGAACTTGGCCATGTCCATGCCCCTCAGTTGGGCGGAGATCTGGGAGAGGATTTCTCCGAGGCCTTCGCCGGAGCCCTTCTGGTGCCGGAAGAACTGGCGCAACGTGAATATGGCCAGTTGCGAAGGCTGGCAAACATTGGCAAGCAGATAAATCAGATCAAATCCGTGGCAGATCACCTTGTCGTTTCTCCTTTTACGGTCTATTCCGAAATCAACAAGTATGCCGCCCATCATCAACTACCAAAGATCGATCTGGAATCGAACAACGAAATCCATAAGGCGACCAGCAACTTCAACAAGAACTACAACTTGGTCAGCGAGTACATTTTCGATACAAAAACGCCACCCCCCCACCAGTATGTGGCCTGCGCCAAAGAACAATTCGGCAGCCCATTCTTTGAAATGCTTCGCACCCATATCGCCGACAAGCGAAAATCAGCCAGCTTCATCCAAGCCATCCTCAACATCCCCCTTCTGGACGCCCAGAATATCTACGAGGAACTCTGTTGAGGCCTGGCGGCATTCTTGTTGACACCAATGCCTATTTCCGATTGGCTCAGAGTATCCGTCCGCTGCTCGGGGAGTCCTTTGGTCAAGAACAGCATTGTCTTTACGTGATCAAAGAACTGCAAAAGGAGTACGATAAGAATCCTCGCCTAAAAAACTCATTCCCCTGGGTCAATAATGCAGAGTATGTAAAAAACCGTTCCCACTGCCTGCCTGTTACCCGTGACCAGAAACCGGAAATTAGCAGAGCATTCGATTTCATTCTCGATTACGTGCGGCATGTCCATCCTGGCGTTTCCCGCATTGACGTCCAATGCCTGGCGCACGCCGAAGTGCTCGGTGTCCCGATTGTCACTGACGACGCGGAGATGCGTGAAGCCGCAAATGCATACAACATAAAAATCTACAGCACTTTGGAACTTCTTAAACTGATGCTGGAATGCGGGCATGTCACCATTGAGCGGATAAGAGAGATCGCGGGTTTTTGGATTTACCAGAAAGACCAGCCGATCAACTTCCGGAAAGATTTCAAACGCCTTTTTGGCGAAGATGCGCCTCGATAAGCGATCTGAATTTCGTCTTGGTATGATCATAAATAGCGCTTTGTCGTTCGCTTCAGGCTTCATACCCTTGGTTGGCGACCCCAGCGCGCAGGCGGTGCAAGGCGCTCCTATCACGCCACCTTGACAGGGTTTTTCCGATAAGTGCTGCTCGGCGCACCCTCCACATAGATGCCTTCGAGATAAGCGAGTTTTCTTGGCAACTGGCCAGCCGTGCCCCGCGTGATCAGGAAAGTCGCCGGCCGCCCGACCGTAAGTACTCCCAGCTTCTCCATACCGAAGAATCTGGCGCCGTTTTCCGAGGCGCAGCGGATGGTCTCTTCCAGTGAATACCCGGCCTTGAGGAACAGTTTCATCTCCATGGCGGGTGAACGCGCAAGCGACACGCTGCAATCAACCAAGGCCGGCACAAGGGTGCAGTGCGAGAGGTCGTCGATTGGTGCCCCCTCCTGGCGGGGCAGGTCGGCCACGGGGCCGATGGCGGTAATAACCCCATTCTCCACGGCCAGAAAGACATTCCGGCGCACCGCGGCACCGCTGCCGTCGATCAGGCTTCCTGCCACGATGTATCGTGTTCCCGCCATGAAGAGTCTGTTTCCTTCTCGCTGCGGTCGTGCTGTTGTCGTGGTTTGATGGAAGACAAGAGGCGCCTCTCCTGCCGCAAGGGGAGCGACACAAGAGCGTTAGCCGGGAGTGGCGTCCTTGTCAAGCGAGAGCTGTCAACCCCAACCTACCCCCGCCCCAGCGTTACCCCTACCGCAACCGGATGCCCTTTTTCCGGTCAACCTCCTCCTCTCTCTTCCCCACATTTACAGAATCTTTACCACCATTAACAGCATCTTTACTCGCTTTTACAGTAGGTTGGGTTCATGGGGAGATTCCGGCTTTCAGGGAAAAACGGAATCCAAAGAGAGGGGCGCCCGGGCAGCTCGCCCGGGAGTCTGTTTGTTCATCAGAGTGGAGGGAAGAAATGTCCAAAAAAACCGTAGTAACGGCCGTGGCCCTCGTTGCCATGGCGCCGCTGGCTGTGCTGGCGGCGGAGTACAAAGCCACCAGGGCAGCCAAGGCGCCGGCCGAAAAGCCCGTCAAGGTCGAAACCTGCTACGAGTGCCACGGCCCGGTCAAAGAGCTTCACACCATGGGCAAGCACAGCAAGGTGAACTGCGTGAGCTGCCACAGCGGGCTGGCCCAGCATCTCGCCGACCCCGGCCCGGAGACCCGGCCGGTGACCAGCACCTCCTGGGAGACC
>JAJZSH010000270.1 GCA_021822005.1 Deltaproteobacteria bacterium
GGTGGGCTGCGACAAATGCGAGGGCTCGGGCTTCAAGGGGAGGATCGCCATTTACGAAACCATGGTCATTTCCCAGGCCATCGAGGATCTTATCCTCAAGAAGTCCTCCAGCCACGATATCTTCCGCCAAGCCCAGAAAGAAGACCTCACCTCCCTGCGCCAGTCCGGCATCGCCAAGGTGGTCAGCGGCCAGACCTCGGTGGACGAGGCCCTCCGCGTCACCATGGAGCTGAAGGAGTAACCGGTGCCGATCTTCCGTTACGAAGCCATCAACTCCGCCGGTCGGATTGTTTCCGGCACCCACGCCGCCGAAATCATGCAGGAGGTGGAAAACTGGCTGCAAAAAGGGGGCTTGAGCCCGGTGAACATCCAGGTCCTCTCCGAACAGCAGTCCGCCGGGTTAAAAGAAACCGCCCAGGCCACGGCAGGGCCAACCCTCAGCGAGCGGCTCTTCGGGGTCACCCTGGAAGACAAGATCCTTTTCTGCCGGCAACTGGCCACCCTGCTGGCCGCGGGGGTCAGCATCATCGAATCCTTCGGTATCCTGGCCCTCCAGGTGAGCAACCCCATCTTGCGGGAGATCATCCTCACCATGAGCGTCGAGGTGGAAAGCGGCGCGAGCCTGAGCGAAGCCGTGAGCCGCCAGCCCAAGGCCTTCAACCTGCTTTTCTACAACATCGTCAAGGTGGGCGAGGAAACCGGCTCCCTGGACAGGGCCTTTGCCTATCTGGCCTCCCTCCATGAAAACGAAAAGGCCATCAAGGAACGGATCAAGTCCGCCACCCGGTACCCGAAGATCGTCATCATCGCGCTCACCGGCGCGGTCTTCTTCCTGATGACCTTCGTGGTGCCGAAATTCGCCAAGCTCTTTGCCTCAGCCAAGGTGGAGCTGCCCCTGGCCACCCGGATTCTCATGGGGGTCAGCACCTTTTTTGCCGACAACACCCTGGGCATTGTCGGGGCGGCGCTGGTCCTGTTCATCTCCTACCGGCTGGCCTTGGGCTCCCGCGAGTTCGTGCTCTTCCGCGACCGGCTGCTCCTCCGAGTGCCGATCTTCGGTCCCCTGGCCACCAAGATCTACATGGCCAGATTCTGCCGGGTTTTTTCCGTGCTCACCACCAGCGGCATCGACATCATCACGACCCTGCGGCTCTCGGCCACGGCCCTGGAAAATCTGATCCTGTTCCGGATGGTGGAGGAGATGACCGGCGAGGTGGAGGAAGGGGTCAGCCTGCACGAGGCCATGGCCAAACACCAGGAGATCCCGCCCATGGTTCCCCAGATGATCGCGGTGGGCGAGCAGTCCGGACGGCTGGATGAGATGATGGGAAAGGTGGCTGATTATTATGATCTGGAAAGCGATTACACCATCAGAAACCTCTCCACCCTGATCGAACCGGTGCTCCTGCTGATTCTGGGCGTTATTGTGGGGCTCATCGCCCTGGCCATCTTCACCCCCATGTGGGACATGATGAACGTGATGCGGGGAGGAAGGTAAGATGAGGAAAAGACCATGAAGTTGTCAACGATTTTTGCGGGCCGTGACCTGGCCCTGCCCCGGTTCCTGCCGCTCCTGTTCATCGCCCTGTTTATCGGCCTCGCCTATTACCCATCCCTGGGCGTGCCCTTCCTGTTCGATGACTTCCACAACATCGCCATGAACCCGGCGGTACAACCGACAAAAGCCGGGGATTTCCTCAAGGTCTTTCAGTCCGAGGCGAGCCACACCCGGCCCCTTGCCCTGTTCACCTTTGCAGTCAATTTCTGGTTTCACGGTCTTGACGTCGTCGGCTACCACTATGTCAATATTTGCATCCACATCGCCAACGCCGTGCTGCTCTATTTTCTTCTGCTCCGCCTTCCTTGGGGACACGGACCAGCAACTGGCCAGGAGCAGGACACCCAGCGGCGCACTCTGGTCTCTCTGGCCGTGCTGTTCTGGGCGCTGAACCCGGTCCAGACCCAGGCAGTTACCTATATCGTCCAGCGGATGACCTCTCTGGCCACCTTCTTCTACCTGGCTGCCCTGCTGCTATTCTGCCGTTTCCGGCAGGGCGGCATATCCGGCCGCTGGGCTCTCGTACTCATCACCGCCTGTTTCGCTCTCGGCATGGCCAGCAAGGAGATGGCCGCCACCCTGCCCCTGGCCCTCCTCCTCTTCGACTTCTGTTTCTTCCACCGGCAGCCGAGCCGGAAGACCTGGCTGATCATCTCTGCCACCGCTGCCGGTTTCGTGCTCCTGGGCCTCGCCTATCTGGGAGGCCGGGTCCCCGATTTCCTTGCCACCTATCCAAACCGCAACTTCAGCCCCTGGCAGCGACTGATGACGGAATGGCGCATGGTCTGGCATTATCTGGAGGTCTTTGCCTGGCCCCATCCCTCCCAACTCCGGCTCACCTACGATCCCGTTGTTTCCCAGGGAATTTTGACCCCCTGGACCACCCTGGCCGGGTTGCTCGCCATTCTCGCGACCCTGGCCGGAGCCTGGACCTTGCGCCACCGGTATCCCCTTGCTGCTGCCGCCATCTGTTTCTATTTCCTGGCCCAGGGTGTGGAATCGACCTTTCTCAACCTGGAGATCGCCTTTGTCCACCGCATCTACCTGCCCTCCATTCTCCTGCCCGCCGCCCTGCTGAGCATGATCCCAGCCCGCCTCCAACGCCGCACCGGTCTGGCCTGCCTGCTGCTCATCGGGCTCTGGTCTTACTGGACTGTAAGCCGGAACGTGGAGTGGCAGCATCTAGAACAATTCTGGCAACTGGAAGCACAGCGCGGCGGCGGCCAGGCCAGGGCGCTCAACAACCAGGCAGCTTGGCTCCTGAAAAAGCGCTATGACCCCGCTTCAACCATTCTTCTCATGCAAAAAGGCCTTGAACAGGCACAAGGCCAAGACCGGGCGCCTCTGCTGTATAATCTTGCCCTTGCCTACCAGAATAGTGACAATCTTACAGCGGCCCTGGCCACCTGGAAGCAACTCACCAATGAATTCGGAATCATGCAGGAAAGCCTGCTCCAGGTAGGAGAGATTTTCCTGGCCCAGGGGGAAGGCGAAAAGCTCGAAAAAATGATCCAACAGCTTGAGAGCAACGAAAAAATCAGGTACCAGGCAGCCCTGCTCCGGGCCGCTCAGGCCCGCAAGCAAGGAAACCATCAGGCAGCAGCCACGCTTCTTGAAGAAGCCCTGGCCTTGAGGCCGGAACTGCAGATCGAGATTTCACTGCGAGATGCTTTGGCCAGAACATATATTGAGTTGGAACGTTATGATGAGGCGTATGCCCAGTTGCTGCGTATCACCCGCCTTGACCCAAGCCAGGACGGAGCCTGGCTCAATATCGCCCACATGCTGGAGGCAGCCGGCAAACAGGAGCAAAGCGCCATTGTTCATCGATTTTTACAATCACAGCGACCAGTTGAAGGAAAGCGGGAAGCAGAGAACGAAAAAAAGGCGCCTTCTCCATAAGGAGAAGGCGCCGGTAACAGCACATGCGGCAAAAAAGGTTTTTTTACCAATTATCTGTAAGTTTGGCAGGAGCGGTCGTTTTTTCAGCGGTATTAATGGTAATTTTGTAGCTTGTTCCATTTATAGTAGCTTTGATCAAGGCCCCGCTTGCTGCCCAACTCTGCCCATCAATATTCAAAAGGGAAAGCAACTTGGTTGCCCCGGTACTATTAGCAAGAATTCTGGCAGCGTTTGTCGCCCCCACATTCCCTATTAAATTTTTAGACCAATTCATTGCCGCCGCGCCCCGTGCAGATCCCATCACCCCGTCCGCTGTCGCAGTGGCAGCCTCCTTCTGCAGATCCACGAACTTGGGAATGGCTACCGCAGACAAGATCCCGAGAATAACAATGATAACGATCAGCTCAATCAGGGTAAAACCCTTCTCGTCCGGCCCTGTTCCTCGCATAGTCCGCATCCTCCTGCCTCCTGGTTATTATGGTCTGTCTTGGACAACTGCCATTACCGAATCTTTTCTATAAGTATAGTAAACACTAGAGATTGACAAGTTTTTTTTTCACAGGGTATCGATATATTTTCCCCGGTGATATCGGTAACGTTCTCTTCCTCTCCGTGACATATCCCTTGCCTTTCATCCCAGACTGTGTTGAGATTGTCGCCGTTGATCAAAAAAAATTCCCAACGGTCCATCCATCCTTCTTCTCGGCAGGAATGGCAAGGAGGTTCCATCGGCGGCGGCGTAGGGAGCCGTAACGAAATTGGTCAGAAAGGCAGCGGTTATCTCCTAACGGCTCCTAAAATCCAGCAACACATGCTCATGCTGTTTCCCGCAAGAAAA
>JAJZSH010000271.1 GCA_021822005.1 Deltaproteobacteria bacterium
CCGAAGCGTTGCTTTACGGCATCATGCAGCTTCAGGAAAAAATCCGCACCGAAGGGCGCCGCAACCCCTGGAAAATCGGGACGCTCAACCAGGCGCCATTTGGCGATCCCCTTGCCGAAGCCAAAACAATGTGGGCGGACCTGGAAAAATCCCGGCCGGCGGCACCATCCGCCGCTGCCGATGCCGCCGGCGGAAACGGAGCGATTGACCGGCCCAAACCCAAACGGCCGGCCACGGAACAATTCGCCGAGGTGGCGAGATCTCCGCTGCCGGCGCCCCTGCTCGACAACGGGACCATCTACGCCTACATTATTGAGAATTTTCCCGAGATCACCCTGACCCGTCAGTCCGAACAGACGGTGGAGCAGGTTCGCGCCCTGGGCCAGGAATATCTTCTCGACCTCACGGTGCCCCTCCGCCGCTACGTCGAACTGGTCGGTTTTTTGAAGGACTCCGAGTTGCTCGACATGAATTTTCTGCTGCACGTCACGGCCGTGGACCGCCCGGACCGCTTCGAGGTGCTGGCCCATCTGTTCTCGGCCAATCAGGGGCACAATATTCTCATCCGTTGCGCCCTCGACCGGCAGCAGCCGGAAATCCCCTCGCTTTCCCCTTTGTTTGCCGGCGCAATCTGGCATGAGCGGGAGGTCTTCGACCTGTTCGGCATCCGCTTCAGCAACCACCCGGACCTGCGCCGTCTCTTCCTGGAAGACAACTTCCCCGGCCACCCGCTGCGCAAGGATTTTGACGATCCGAGCCGGGTCGTGCGGCGGCCCTATTGAAGGTGGCGACCATGACGGAACAGCAAGCTGGCCTGGCAGACGACATCCTGGAAAACGGCGTGGCCATGACCGTGCCGCCCGGCTTCAGCATCGACCGGCGGGAGGGGCATACCGACGAATATTTCCTCAACATGGGGCCGCAGCATCCCAGCACCCACGGCGTCTTGCGCCTGATGCTGCGCATGGACGGCGAAAACGTCCTGGAGGTGGTGCCGCATCTGGGCTATATCCACCGCGGCCTGGAAAAAATCGGCGAAAACCAGACCTACCTGCAAAACATCCACCTCACCGACCGGCTGGACTATCTCTCCAGCCACATGAACAACCTGGCCCTCTGCCTGGCCATCGAAAAGGCCATGGGGATCGGGGTGCCGGAGCGGGCCGAGTACATCCGGGTCATGGTTTGCGAACTCCAGCGCATCCAGTCCCATCTCCTCTGGTGGGGGGTCCTCGGCATGGATCTCGGCGCCATCACCTCCTTTCTTTATGGCTTCAAGGAACGGGAGATGATCACCGACATCTTCGAAGAGATGTGCGGCGCCCGGTTGACCATGAATTTCTTCCGGCCCGGCGGCTCGTTCGCCGACGTGCCGGACACCTTCATCCCCCGGGTCAGGGCGGTGATCGAAAGGATGAAAACGGCCATCGACGAGTACGACACCCTGCTGACCAACAACGTCATCATGCATCTGCGCACCAAGGGCATCGGCGTCCTTTCGGCCAAGACCGCCCTCGCCCATGGCTGTAGCGGCCCGGTGCTCCGCGGCTCCGGGGTCGCCCTCGATGTACGCCGCAGCGACCCATACTCCATCTATCACCGCTTTTCCTTCGACATCCCGGTGGGCACGGTGGGCGACTGTTTCGACCGTTACAAGGTCCGCATGGAGGAAATGCGCCAGTCCTTGCGGATTCTCGAGGCGGCGGCCGCTTCCTTCCCCGGCGGGCCCTACCGCTCCAAAAAATACGCCAGTTACAACCTGCCGGCCGGCAGCTATTACTCCCAGGTGGAAACGGCCCGCGGCCTGCTGGGTGTCTACATCGAGGCGGACGGCGGCCCCAAGCCGCACCGGATCAAATACCGCAGTCCGAGTTTTGCCAACCTGAGCGCCCTGAACGACCTGGCCGTTGGCCATAAGCTCGCCGATCTGGTGCCGATTATCGCCACCCTGGATGTTTTGATCCCGGACATTGACAGGTGAAAGAGATGGAACCAATGATCGACACCAGCCGCTTCCCGGCCACCAACGCCATCGGCGACTTCATCCGGGCCACCCTCCCTGGTCCGGCGGCTGAACTGACCAATATCGTGCTGGCCGTCCTCGCCATTCTGACCGTGGTCGGCCTGACCCCGGTGGCCCTCATCTGGATGGAACGCAAGGTGGCGGCCCACTTCCAGGCCCGTCTCGGGCCGATGCGGGTCGGCTACCACGGCCTGCTGCAACCCCTGGCCGACGGCATCAAGCTGATCTTCAAGGAAGTGATGAAACCGGAGGGCGCCGACACCTTTGTCTTCTTTCTGGCGCCGATCCTGTCGGCCACGGCCTCCTTCATGGTGCTTACCGTCATTCCCTTCGACCACCACCTCCAGGTCACCGACCTGGCCGGCGGCGTGCTCTACGTCATCGCCGTTGCCGGCCTCGGCATCATGGGGGTGCTGCTGGCCGGCTGGTCATCGAACAATAAATATTCGCTGCTCGGCGCCATGCGTTCCGGCGCCCAGATGATCTCCTATGAAATCTCCCTGGCCCTCCTGATGCTGCTCATCGTCCTTTTGAGCGGCACTGCCTCGCTCCGGGAGATCGTCTTTTCCCAGGCCGGCACGGTGCTGGACTGGTGGATCTTCAAATTTCCGCTTTTCGGCCTTGTCGCCTTCGTCCTCTTCCTGATCTCCTCCACCGCCGAACTTAACCGCGCCCCCTTCGACATGGCCGAGGCGGAATCGGAACTGACCGGCGGCTTTACCACGGAATATTCCGGCATCAGCTTTGCCATGTTCTTCCTGGCCGAATTCGTCAACATGTTCATGGCCGCGTCGCTCACCACCACCTTTTTCCTGGGCGGCTTCCTGGCGCCGCAGTTCGGCCTCGCCCCCCTGGACCGGGTGCTGGACGCGATCCCCGGCTTCCTCTGGTTTTTCCTCAAGAGCTACAGCGTGATCTTCATCTACATGTGGTTTCGCTGGACTTTCCCGCGGCCGCGGGTGGACCAGCTCATGAACCTGGAATGGAAGGTGCTGGTGCCGGCCAACTTCTTCCTGCTGCTGGTCGCCGGCCTCTTCGTGGCAATGGGCTTGGTATGAAAACAAACGCAAAGAACACCCAGGGCAGGGTCCGGCCCGTGGAGCGGGGGGAATTTGTGCCCGACGGCCAGGCTCACTGGTCCCTGGCCGGTTATCTGACGCACCTCGCCAACGGGTGCCTGTCGCTGGTCAAGGGGATGGGCCTCACCTTCGGTTATTTTGTTCATCCCGGCCGGATCGTCACCCAGCAGTATCCGGAGAACCGGGAGACCCTGGCCATGTTCCCCCGTTTCCGGGGGCGCCTTGCCCTGGTGACGGATGCCGCCAGCGGCGCCCCCCTGTGCACGGCCTGCGGCATGTGTGAAAAAGCGTGCCCCAACGGCACCATCTCGATTCTCGCCCGTCGCGACCCTGCCAACCGCAAGGTGCTCGGCCGTTATCTCTACCGGTTTTCCCAATGCACCCTGTGCAATCTGTGTGTCGAAAGCTGCGCCTTTGGCGCCATCCGCATGGCGCAGGACTTCGAACTGGCGGCCTACGACCGCAGCGACCTGCAACTGGTGCTGTACGGCAAGGAGGATTAATGGAAAACACCATCTTTTACTGGCTGGCCGGCGCGCTGATCCTGATGTCGCTCCTCACCGTCAGCGTCCAGAACCTGCTGCATGCCGCCATCTCCCTTATCGGCTCCTTCTTCGCCACGGCAGCGCTCTATCTCCTCCTCCAGATGGAGTTCGTCGCCCTGGCCCAGATCATGATCTACATCGGCGGCATTGTCGTGTTCATGGTCATTACCATTCTGCTCACCGCGCAACTCGGCGCCAAGAACCTCTTCCCCAAGACCTGGCCCCAGCGCCTCTGGGGAGGGAGCGTCTGCCTGTCGCTGCTTGCGGTGATGTGGCTGACGCTTCAGAGCAATGACCTGCCGCCGGCGACGCCGATAGCCCCCACCGCGGAACCGGCCAGCCTCACCGCCGTCGGCTTCCGCCTGTTGAGCGCCGACGGGACCGGCTTTCTCGTGCCCTTCGAGATCATCTCCCTGCTGCTGCTGACGGCGCTCATCGGCGCCGTGGTCGTCGCCCGCCGCGACCCCAAACCGGCAGCCGCCGGCGTTCCCCCGGTTCCGGCGGACCAGGTAAGCGGAAAGGAGTCGTCATGACCCTGGCAAACTCCCTGCTGCTCTCCAGCATCCTTTTCTGCATCGGCATCTACGGCGTGCTGACCCGCCGCCAGTTGATCGGTATGCTGCTTTC
>JAJZSH010000272.1 GCA_021822005.1 Deltaproteobacteria bacterium
GGGCCTGGCTGGACAATGATGGGTGGAACGGGGCAAGGTCAAGGGCAGATGAGCGAAGAGACCTTGAAAGCCAGGGAGAAATTTTTTAACGAGACAACAGAGCTGCGCAAGAAGATGTTTTCCAGGAAAACAGAGCTGGACGCGGTCATGAGCGGGGAAAAGCCGGATGAGAAAAAGGCGGCAAAGCTCTCCGAGGAGTTGTTCGACCTTCGTGGCCAGATGCACAAGAAGGCTCAGGAGGCAGGCCTGGCCCAGGCCGGTTTCGGCCCTGGTTTTTGTGGCGGTCCTGGTGGCGGACAGGGCATGGGCTCTGGCCCCCAGCATCGTTTCGTCCGTTGGTAACATCTGCTGAGCGTTTTCCTTTTTTCCGGGTGGGCTTCATCGTTGAAGTCCACCTATTTTTTTGCCTGCAATCCGGAGTGTTGAGCGGTGTGCTGCTGTGAACATGCCTGCATTCCGCAAGGTGCGGGGGGGGTCAGTTGATTTTTCTGGTCTGCCGCTCCAGATGGCATTCTGTTTCCAGCGCCATGTCGTTGAGCAGGGCCAGCCTGGCGGATTCGACTTTTTCGTACGGAAGCTCAAGCAACAGGGCGATGTCGGAGACTTCGATTCCTGCCCCGAAATGTTCTTCCGCAATGATGATTTTGAGAAAATCTTCTTTGACAAAAGTCTGTATCTCCTGACTGATATCGGCCAAGGTATCACAGGCATGGTCATATGTCCGGCCTTGGGACAGTTCTCCCCGCATTTTTTTCACAGCGCGTTCGTATTCCCTGTGCATGACGGCAGTAAATTGTACATACTGTTTCCTGTTGGCAAAGGACATGATCTTCTCTCTGTTTTTTCGCGCCGAGGCATGAATCTGCGTTGCTGGATTTTCCGGGCAACGGCGTTATTGTAATTATGTATCACAAAAAAGTTAGGTGGAAACAGCAAAAAAATGAGGATGAAAATCACGCGGCTCGGGTGGCGCTGCCGGGCAACCTTTTTTAGACGAGGCTTTCGTGCAGATAATGGTGACAAAGAATATCAACAGGATGTTGAAAAAGATCAGCCATGACTTTTTCAACTCCGGAATCGCACAAGTGAATTTTGCGATTCCTCACAATTTCAGCATGTTACACATGCTGAAATTGACGATGCTTCCCTGTATCGTCCGCAGGCTGCCGAAAAACAGAATTTTTCAACGGCCTGCTAACCTCCGGGCAGGCATGCTTCTTTTTGTTATAGTATGTTGTCCGCTTTGTTTTTCCCTTGCCTGGGGCGAGGGACTTCTTGACGCCGATGGTTTTCTTGTTATGCGTGTTTCGCCCTCTCGATCAACAGGGATGGCACATCCTGGAACCAGACCGGAAGAGGCGTTGTTGCAAACCGCCTATGCTGGAGGGGAGACCTTGCGCTATACGGTCAGCTGGCTTGGCATAAAGGCGGGAGAACTCGTCATGCAGGTCAGCAAAATTGCAAACAGCCATGAAACCTTTGCCATTGAAGTTACTGCCAGAAGCGCAGGGCTGCTCGCCGTATTCTACCCGGTGGAGGACCATTTTCTCACCATCGTGCAGGGGCGGATGCGTTTGCCGAGCCGTCATGAAATGCAGCAGAAGGAGGGCCGTCGGGTAAACAGCAAACTTACCCTGTATGACCAGGAGAAGTTCCGTGTGTCCCACCGTAAAAACGATGAGCCCGCAGATAGTTATCAGGTTGAGGGTCCGATGCAGAACGAGTTTTCCTCATTTTTCTTCATGCGGGCGTTGTCGTTTGCCCGGAATTCCCCGATGATCGTCCCTACCTTTGCCGATAAAAAGCGGCATGAGGTGGTCGTTACCGTGGAGGGAAAGGAAGAGCAGGAAAGCGTGCTGGGAAAGAAAAATACCATCAAGGTTCAGCCGCGTCTGAAATTCAAGGGGCTGTATGAAAAGATGGGGGATCCTCTTGTCTGGCTCACCGATGACGCCTGGAGAATCCCCACCAGGATTCAGGCGAAGATTGTCATCGGTTCCTTGACCGCGGAACTGGTTGAATACACAGGCCCTGCCGGAAATTTTACCATCACAGGCACTCCCAAAGAATTGCCTCGATAATCTCCGGGGGATACTCGGTGAGCCGCCACAGCCTTGCCTGCGCCTGGGTGTTGACGGCAAGGGCGGGGATATCCTTCCGCGGGAGGTCCAGATCGGCGAGCGAGGTGGGCGCGGCTATTTTCTGCAACCATCCGGTAAAGAGACGGATTCCTTCCTGGGCGAGGAGATGCTGATCCGCCTCGCGCACCCCAAAAACCTGCGTGGCAAAAAGGGCCTGGCGGGCCGGCTTTTTCCTGGCGACAAAGGCCATGGCCCCGGGCAGAATTGCCGCGAGTCCGGCGCCGTGGGGGATATTGTGCAGGGCGCTGAGGGAGTGTTCGATCAGGTGGAAGGGGAATCCGACCCGGCCCAGTCCTGCGGCGCTGATGCCGTTCAAGGCCAGACCGCTTGCCCACATGAGCTCGGCGCGGCTCTGGTAATCCCGGGGGTTGGCCAAGGCTGCCCCGCAGGCGGCCATCAGTGTTTTCATGAGTCCGGTGCTGTAATGATCCTGCCATGGGGAAAAAGACTCTTCCCGGCTCAGGTAAAACTCGAGCAGATGGGCGAAGGCGTCCACTGCCCCGAAGGCGGTTGTGGACGGCGGAACGCTGAAGGTGGCGGTCGGGTCCAGGATGGCGATTCTGGGGAAAAGATGTCGGTTTCCGATGCCGATTTTCTGATTGGTTGCCTCATTGGTGAGCACCATGCCGTTGTTTGTTTCAGAGCCCGAGCCGGCGACCGTGGGCACGGCGATAACCGGCAGGGCACCCTTGATGCTTTTCTTTCCCTTGAAAAAACCCCAGACATCGTGGCCGGCCATGGCTCCGGCCGCAATGGCCTTGGCGCTGTCAATGACGCTGCCGCCCCCCACGGCGACAATAACCCCGACCCCGTTTTTTTGCGCAAGGGCAACGCCTTTTTGGACATGGCTTAAAATTGGGTTCGGCTGTACGCCCGCATGCTCAGTAACCTCGAGCCCGGCCTGACGCAAGGAATGGTGGACAGCCTGGTAGATCCCCAGCCTTTTCAGGCTCTGCCTGCCGGAGACAAGCAAGACCTTGCGGCCAACGGACGCGGTTTGCCCGCCTGTCTGCCCAAGGGCGCCCTGGCCGAAGATGATTTTTGTCGGATTGTGAAAAACAAAGTCTCGCATGGCGGATCAGCCTGGGGTGCAGTCGGCCATGGCGTTGGTCAGGCGGACGAAATCCTCAAGGGTCAGGCGTTCCGCCCGGGTTTCCGGATTGATTTCTGATTGGCTGAGCAGGGCGGATATCTGCTCCCGGGACAACCCCTTGATCATGCCGGCGCTCAGGGAGTTGCGCAGGGTCTTTCGCCGCTGGCCAAAGGCGGCATTGACGATGCGCCGGAGCAGTTTCCGGTCATGGGGAGGGAGCTGCGCCACCCTTGCCGGAACAGGACGAAAAGTGATCCTCACCACCACGGAATCAACCTTGGGCCGTGGATGAAACTGGCCGGGGCCCACCTGCATGATGGTTTCCACCGAGGCGCAGTCGGCAAGCAGGACGGAGAGCACCCCGTATTCTTTTGAGCCCACCCGGGCGGTGAGGCGCTGGCCCACCTCTTTTTGCAGCATGAGCACGGCCCAGTTCAGGGCTTGGTGGTTCTCAATGAGTTTAAAAAGAAGCAGATTGGAGATGGAGTAGGGGAGGTTGGCCAGGATTTTCAGCGGGCCATTGGTCTGGGCCGCAAGTCCGCCAAAGTCGGCCTTGAGAAGATCCTGGTGGAGGAGGGTGACGTTGCCGGGCAGATCCTGACGCTCGCGGTGGTAGGCAACGATGCCGGCATCAAGCTCCAGGCCGATTACCTGTCTGACCCGTTCGGCCAGGGGCAGGGTCAGGGAGCCCAGGCCCACCCCAAGCTCCACCACCGAATCGTCCGGGGTAACGCCTGATAGCTCGACAATGCGTTCCGCGGTCTGCCGGTGGACCAGGAAATTCTGCCCCAGTTTTTTACTGGGGGCCAGCTGGCGCTCTGTCAGGATTTTTTTTATGGGAAGATCGTTGGTCATGGGGTCTCATCTAAGAATATGTTTTTCCAGTCTCTTTTTGCGGAGAGCGCTGAAAAATTTAAAGGAAAGAATATATCCGGCGCAGGTAAACGGGATTGCCAGCAGGACTCCGCCCAGAAGCATGACCGCAACAGCCTCAAGACCCAGCTGTCCGAGGGGGGCAAGGCTTTGTTTGAAGC
>JAJZSH010000273.1 GCA_021822005.1 Deltaproteobacteria bacterium
TGGGGTTCTGCCTCCTCTGTGTCGGTGGCCCCGGACCGGCCAGGGCGCTGGAGGTTCCGCAATACCAGGGATATGTCACCGATCTGGCCGGGATGATTTCTCCGGGGGAGCGGCAAAGGCTTGAGCAGATGTTGCTTGCCTTTGACCGGTCCGACTCCACCCAGATCGCGGTGCTGACCATCCCGTCCCTCGAAGGCGAGGCGCTGGAGGATTTCAGCATCCGCACGGTGGAGGCCTGGAAGATCGGCCAGAAGGGCAAGGACAACGGGGTGCTGCTCCTGGTCAGCAAAGGCGACCGCAAAGTCCGCATTGAGGTTGGCCGGGGGTTGGAAGGGGTACTGACCGACCTTCTTGCCGGACGCATCGTGGATCAAATCATATCCCCGCGCTTCAAGGCGGGCCGGCTTGATGAAGGCTTTGAAGCCGGGATTTCCGCGATCATCAGCGGCGCCAGGGGGGAATTCCAGGGCACCGGCCAAGACCCCCGCCGGGTACCGCGCAAAGGCAGCCAATCCTCGCTGTTCAACTATCTCATCTTCTTTGCCATCCTGGTCGGCTTTCTCGGGCGGCTGAGCAAACCGGTCGGCGCCCTGACCGGGGCTCTGCTCCTGCCCCTCTTCGCCTTCCTCGGAGTCTCTTCGCCGCTGGGCTGGTTGATCCTGCTCCTTCTTATACCGGGCGGCGCCCTGTTGGGCCTCCTGCTCCCCCTCTTGTTCGCCAATGCCGGTCGGGGCGGCGGCTTTTACCTGGGAGGCGGCGGCTTTGGCGGCGGGGGCGGAGGCTTCGGCGGCTTCGGCGGCGGGGGATTCGGGGGCGGCGGCGCCTCGGGGAGCTGGTAGATGATGAATGCAGAGACGTTTTTTACAGAGGCCGAAGGGCGGCAGATCGCCGCGACCATCGCCGGGGTGGAGCAAAAAACCTCCGGCGAGATTGCGGTGATGGTGGTGGACGAGAGCGACACCTATCCCGAGGCAAGCCTTTTGGCGGGGATCAGTCTCGGCGGCCTGGCCGCCCTGCTCATCACCGATCTTTTTCTGGCCGACAGCCTCGGATACTTCGTGCCCCTCATGGCCTGCGGCGCCATTCTGGTCGGCAGTCTGGCCAAAATCTTCCCCCCGCTGCTCCGCCTGTTCATCCCCGCCGGCCGTCTGGAAACCCGGGTGGCCCAACGGGCGCTCCGCGCCTTTTATGAAAAGAAACTCCATAATACCCGGGACAACACCGGGGTTCTTTTTTTCATCTCCCTTCTGGAGCACAAGGTCTGGGTCCTGGCGGATACGGGCATCCACCAGAATATCCCCCAGGAAACCCTGATGGCCCACGCCGGCGACATCGCCCTGGGAATAAAACAACGGCAGGCCTGCAGCGCCTTGTGCCGGGAGATTGAGGCGGTGGGCATTATCCTGGCCCGGCACTTTCCCGTCAAGTCCGATGACACCAACGAGCTTTCCAACCAGGTGATCACCGGCTGAGCCGGTCCTTTTGCCGCTTTTTCTTATCCTCTCCTGGTTGTTTCCTGAAAAGATCCCGCCGCACATATTGCCACCCCCTCCGCCTTTTTCCCGACCGTCTGAAACAGCCCCATTCCTAATCGAAAAATAACCGGAAACCAACAAAACGCTCATATGTTCCATGTATCATGAAATGAGTTTGTTCGGAGGCGCTTCACCCGGAAGAACACAGGCCTTCCGGGTGACAGGAACAGATGAACAATTATGCACAGGAGATACCCCATGTCCGGCAAGGAACTGAAACTTGAGAAGATGCTGTCCTCACAGGATGCCGCTGTTTTTCTGCGTGCGCTTGCAGCGGAGATTGAGAACGGCGCCATGGAACAGCCAAGGGAAGATGCGTTTGACCTGAAGGATTTCAAGAAAATCAAAATCGAAATAAAGCGGGTGGGCAGCCAGGTAGAGCTGAAGGGAAAAGTCAAATTCAATGACCCCGAGACAGGATGCCGGGATGAGGACAAACAGGCGGACAAGGGCAAGCCGAAATACAAGTCGGTGAAAAAACGCATGGAAAAGACCTTCAAACACATTTCCGCCGCTGCCGAAAAGGGCGTCATGCCGGACAGGGCCGATATCGAAGCCTTTGTCGCGGACTCTGATCTCATGGTCAGCTACCCCGGCCATGGCGACGAACACTATGAAGCCTACAGCACAACCTGTGTGCAGCTCAACGTGGCTTTTGAAAACAACGATCTCGCCGCACTCCGGGAAAGATGCGCCCAGCTGGAAGCAATGCGGAAACACTGTCACGACCAGTACAAATAACAGATCCCCGGCCGCTTCTCTCATGAAACTTGTCAAGCCGCAACAGATAACAGCCAAAACCGCTCCACTGAAGCCTCCTTCCGCGGTTATCAAGGAGGTCACCGCGGAGGACGAAAGGATTTTCCTGGCAATCACCTCGACGGAACTCACTCCGGAGCAGGAGCGGTGCATCATTACCCCGCCCGGGGTTCATGCCGGACAGCATGAGATCATGGCCCTGCACTGGCATCCCGAGTTCGTGCCCATGGCGCTGATCGAGCGGAGGATCAAGGGCGCCTTTCCCAATGCCCGGCGCGAACTGATCATCCCCACCCAACACAATGTTCTCATGGAGTATGGCGGGTTCAGCGGAGTGGAGGTGGACTGCTACTCCAGGGGGTTCAAACGCAAGGTGCAACTGCTGCTGCATTTTGAAAACTCCAGACTGCAGAAGGCCGATGTTCTGCGGTCGGCCCTTGCCCACACCAGGGACTACCGGGCGACACAGCTCCATGATTTCATCCACACCATTGTTCGACCGATGGAGGCCCGGTTACAGGAAGCTGCTGCGGAAACCGGCGCTGACGGAGAGCTTGTCGGGTTTGTCCGGGTCCAGGTCGGCAAGGTCTTCCATCTGCTGGAAAAACACGCCGATACCCTGCCGCAGGACGCCTTCAAGAACAGGCTGCTTCGCAATTTCCTCGAAGCGCTCCGTCCGACGTATGGCGACATCCTGATCAACCGGGCAGAGGCTTTCCTCAACGCCGTCAAGGCCATTGTCAAGAGGGAGTTTTCCCCGAAATACTTCTACCGGACCTCTGAAATCATCGAAGAGGCGCGCGCGCGCGGCGCCGGGATCGTCATTCCCCATCCGGAACAGTTCTGGCCCATCCTGCTGGCGGAATATGATGTGGACGGCTACGAGGTCTGGAATCCGCAGTCCCGCGAGTACACGGAGTTTCTGATCTCGGTGCTGAAGAGAAAAAACCGGCAGCGCGACACCTCCACCAGACGCTTGCTGGCTTTCATGGGGGATGACACCCACATGGGCGAAAAAATCAACCCACCTTCCCTGCAGAACGGCTGCAAGGCCAGCCGTGAGGTCGGCGTCCAGCCGGGGTGGGACGACATCAGCATCAGAAAACAGCTGGCCGTGGCCGGACTGACCCGGGCGGATGTCCTGGAAGAGTACGCCGCCCGCCTGACCGGCTGAAACAAAAAACACGGAGAATCAAGCCATGTCTCACCAGAAATTCGAATATGAGTCCCTGCAGGATGCGAAAACAATAAAATCCTTCCTCGAGTCACTGATCGAATCCATAGAACACGGCAGGATCACCCTCAAATCCAATGGGGATGAAATCGCGATGAACGTCTATGATCTGATGAAATTCTCGGTCAATGCCAAACAAAAAGACGGGATCAACAAAATGAACATCAAAATCTCCTGGGCGGAAAAAAGCACCGGCAAGAAAAATCATGGCGTCCCGATCAGTATCTCCTCGTAAGCCAACGCTGCCGCGCGAGAAATCCAGGCCAATATCCGCCAGCCGGGAAAGCCATGCCAATATCCGCCATCAAGGAAAATCTGAGCTTCATGCTGACCGAAGTGCAGCAGCAGACCGAAGCCGCGCTCCATATTCTGCAGCACGGCGACCTCTCCGAGTTCCAGAAGATCAATAGCCGCGACGATTATGTCGACAATCTGAAAACCATCATCGAGCGTCGCTGCTTCGGCCTCCTTTCCGAGAGCACCCAGATCTCCCGGCGGGAGACGGACACCATCCAGGCAATCCACACCATCTGCGTCAACCTTGAACGCATCGGCGATTTCTGTGTCAGCGCCGCCGACCAGCTCCACTACCTCCACGACCATGCCCTGCTGCAGCGCTTCGACTATCAACGGATTTTCGCCATCATTGCCGAACACCTGGAACAGGTGCTCCCGGTCCTGGAAAAAGGGGAGATGGCAAAGGCCCTCGCCATCTGCCGGGCGGAAAACCTGATC
>JAJZSH010000274.1 GCA_021822005.1 Deltaproteobacteria bacterium
GCAGGTCGAGGGCCTCGACGGCGCTGGCGGAGCTTTTAGATAAGGCCGTGGCCAGCATGGCCGAGACCGATGGTATTCTGAAGAAGGCCCTGGCGGAAATCGGCGGCCCAGGCGAAGGCCATCATCACGGTCATCACCACCACCACCATCATCATTACGATTGAGTTTTTTACCAAAGCTCTTCAGATTGATTTTCCCCCTCCCTCGACGGGAGGGGGGCAGGGGGAGGGTGAAGTTGCAGCCTGCCGCGCTCGCTATTCCCCCTCTCCCTAACCCTCCCCCGCCAGGGGGGAGGGAACTTTGCAGAGCTTTGCAAGAGGCCCGATGGAGCCCTATTTCTCAAAGGAGCGCAATCCGGCAAAGGTTTGGTGCTTCAAGGATTCCAGGGTGGCCACCACCGTGACCAGCCAGAAGTCTTCCGGGTCCGCCTCAATCTGCCTGCGCAGGCTTGCCCCCAGCCAGTGGGAATCCTCGGGCAGGCTGTAGAACCGGCTGTCAATGCCGAAAAAACCATCGAGCAGATGGGCCATGGTGTGGAAGATCTTGCTTTGAAAGCCCTGCGGCATGGCCGGCAGGTCGCTGAATTCCTTGGTGCCAGCCGCCCGTAACTCCCCGGTTAATTGTGTCAGAACCTGCCGGTTGTCGGCCAGACCCTGTTCAAGGCAGGGCCAGAAGCGCGGGTCCGCGCCGGAGCAGGATTGCGCCGCAACAACCCGCACCGCATCGTATTGCACCAGAGGGGTGCGGTCGAGAAAGCGCAGGACATGGGCGGTACTTTTTTCAAAGTCCGGCTCCATGGCCAGAATTGTGTGCGTTACCTCAAGTTTCATTTTCTCCCCTCCTGGCGGAACATCAGAAAAAACGGTTTTTAACGCAGGGGCGCACAGTTATCTTTTCGTTTTTACAATTTCAGCAAATATCGGCAGTCGGGTAATTTCCATGAAGCTCTGCACATGGTATTCTGCCGGCAGCGCCGGGTTTTTGAAGGCAATGAGCCGCATGCCCAGGGCTGCGGTATGTTCCCGATCCACCATGGAGTCGCCGATGTACACCGCCTCGGCCACCCCGCAGCCGAAATGGGCAAGAATCTGCTCCAGGGCTTCTGGGTGGGGCTTGGGCCGGGCCACATCGAAGGCGGTGACCACCTTGTCGAACCGGCCTGCCAGGGCAAACATCCGCAGCACCGGGCCCATGGTGGAGGTCCGGTTGGTGCTGATCGCGGTTTTGTAAGCGGGGCTGAGAAAATCCAGAAATTCGAGGAGATCCGGCTCCATGATCATGTATTGCAGGTAGGGGGTGTAATCAAGGCTCTGCCGGTAGGCCTCGGCCCGTTCCAGGTCCTCCGGGTAACGGCGGAAAAGATGCCGGAGGGAATCCATGACATGATGCATGTGGACGTATTCCAGCTCATTCTCGTCCATGGGCGGGCGCCCGAAGGCCTCGCGGAGATGATTGTAATAGACCCGGTTGGCGTTTTTGGAGTCAAACATCACGCCATCGCAGTCAAACACGACGAGTTTTAAAGAAGCCATGGTGAAGAATCCTTGCCATCTTCCCAGGTCCGCGCTATGTAAAATCCTTTACCAGGAAGCGCGGATCGGGTGTGGGGCAGATAAAGGTTCCATCGGATGCTGCGCTTGGGAGAATGAGCCTCATCTTTACTGAACAATGCCGGGTGATGTCAAGCTGTTAACCGCACGGGGTGGTCATGAAACAGAGCACCGATTTTCTAGTGATTGGCAGCGGCATCTCCGGGCTTTCCTTTGCCATCAAAGCGGCGCGCTTAGGATCGGTGACCATTGTCACCAAAAAGGCCAGGGTGGACACCGCCACCAATCTGGCCCAGGGCGGGATCGCCGCCGTGTTGTCGCCGGAGGATTCCTTTGCCCTGCACATCGAGGACACCCTGCGCTCCGGGGCCGGGCTCTGCCATGAGGATATCGTCCGGCTGGTGGTGGAGACGGGACCTGCCCGCATCGAGGAGCTTATCCGCCTCGGGGTGCAATTCCAGCGGGAGGCCAACGACCCCACTCACCTTGATCTGGGCAAGGAGGGCGGTCACTCGGCCCGCCGCATCGCCCACGCCATGGATCTCACCGGCCGCAAGATCGAAGAGGGCCTCCTGGCCCAGGTGGCGGCGAACCCCAACATCACGGTGCTGGAAAATCATCTGGCCGTCGATCTTCTGGTCAGCTCCAAGACCGGCACCCCGTATCAGCCCCGCCACAGCTTCAGCGACCAGTGCCTGGGCGCCTATGTCTTTGACCGCGACACCGGGCGGATCGACACCTGGCAGGCCAAGGCCACGGTGCTGTGCACCGGCGGCACCGGCAAGGTCTATCTCTATACCACCAATCCCGATATCGCCACCGGAGACGGCATTGCCATGGCCTACCGGGCCGGGGCCAGGGTCGCCAACCTGGAGTTTGTCCAGTTCCACCCCACCTGCCTCTATCATCCGCAGGTGAAGAATTTCCTGATCTCCGAAGCGGTGCGCGGGGAAGGAGGACGGCTCATCGACCAGCGCGGCCAGGCCTTCATGCACAAGTATGACGCCCGTGGGGATCTGGCCACCCGCGACACGGTGGCCAGGGCCATTGACCGCGAGATGAAGGCCAGCGGCGATGATTGCGTGTATCTGGACATCACCCACCAGCCAGCGGAATTTCTCAAAAAAAGGTTCCCGACCATTTACAATAAATGCCTTTCCCTGGGGATCGACATGACCCAGACGCCCATTCCGGTGGTGCCCGCGGCCCACTACATGTGCGGCGGGGTGGTCACGGACCAGTGGGGCCGGACCAACATCGAAAATCTTTTTGCCTTTGGGGAAACCGCCTGTACCGGCCTGCACGGCGGCAACCGTCTGGCCAGCAATTCCCTGCTCGAGGCCGTGGTCTTTGCCCATCAGGCCTTTCTCGAGTGTGAACAGGAATGGCCCAGCCTGCGCAAGGCCGCGTTGCCCGAGGTGGCGGAATGGTCGGCCGGTCAGGCCCAGCGTATTGAGGAGAATGTCCTGGTCAGCCATAACTGGGACCAGATCAGGCGGTTGATGTGGAACTATGTCGGCATTGTCCGCACCCGGAAACGCCTTGCCCTGGTGCAGGAACGGCTCCGGGTTATCGCCAGCGAGGTGAACCAGCATTATCACGACTATATCCTGACCCCGGACCTCATCGAACTGCGCAACATCGCCCAGGTTGCCGAGCTCATCGTGCGCTGCGCCTGCATTCGCAAGGAATCCCGCGGTCTCCATTATCTGGTTGATTTTCCGAAACCCGACGATGCCCACTGGAAAAAGGATACCATTCTCCAGCGTCCGGACAACGAGCCTTGCCAGACCGTCTCCGCCAATTAGCTGGATAGGCGTCGTAACTCCTTCCTCGCCCCACCCGCGCAGCTCAAAATCTCATCGGAACTAAAGTTTTTCATTAAGTGCTTTCGCTCGGCATGCATTTGATTTTCCGCATAAAAACCTTCATCGACTTTTCTTGTTTCCCGCCCCTTTTTTGCTTGCGTGCATACTACCTGTAGTGCAATAATGGTTACCGAAGCACAACATGTCGTATTTCAAGGCAAGACAGAGGAAAAGATTTTAACTAATTTCTTAATCATCAAGAGGAGTAGGGTATGGGAGTTGTGATGCCACTCAATGCCGAGACCGCCCAGGCCAGAACACAACGGGTAGTGAACGAGGACAGCACCGATATTGCCCTCTTTGTCCGTTCCTCCCAGGATGATATGACCGGCTGGAACCGGCAGCGCATCGTCGATGCCCTGTTGCGCGAGACCTTTATTGACCGTGACACCGCCGAGAAGATCAGCCGGGATATCGAGGTGACCATCCAGGCCGGCAAGGTGAAAACCATCACCGGCCCCCTGATCCGGGAAATGGTCAACGCCAAGCTCCTTGAGCTGGGCCTTGAGGAGGCCAGGCGCATGCACACCCGTCTCGGGGTGCCGCTCTACGACGTGGACCAGCTGCTGGTCCAGCATAACAAGGAAAACGCCAATGTCCCCCATGGGCCGGAAGCGACCAACCTCACCCTGGCTGAAGGGATCAAGAAGGAGTACGCCCTGCTCCAGGTCTTTTCTCCGGACGTGGCGGACGCCCACCTGAGCGGCGATCTGCACCTCCATGACCTGGGCTTTATCGACAGGCCTTACTGTTCCGGGCAGTCGCTGGAGTACATCAAGAAATTCGGCCTCAATCTGCCCCATGCCCTGTCCATGGCCAAGCCGGCCAAGCATGCCGAGGTGCTC
>JAJZSH010000275.1 GCA_021822005.1 Deltaproteobacteria bacterium
GGCGCCTCCTTCTCTCTGGCGGCCAGCGCCATGGCGACCTCCTCATCCCACTGCTCCATGTCGATGAGAAAACCGTCATCATCCAACTCCACCTTTTTTCGCGTGCATTCGATAAATGGCATCGGACTCCCTCCCGTTTTGGATGAACAGGAAAGTCGGCAACACGGCACCTCTCGGAGAAAGAATAGTAAAAAGCAGGGGACATTGTCAAACAGCGAGAAAATATCTCATTATTATTACGTTATTTTTTGTTTGTCAGCACGAAGACACCAGGACCTCGGCCCCATAAAATCCTGCTCTCCCGCGGAGAATGCAGTATATTTCCTCGGCCAACGCGACTCGACGATCCCGACCGACTCCGCATGGAGGCCCCATGACCTTTGCCTGCACCAACTACGATTACAACACGGACACATGCCAGAAGCTCAAAACCGAGTGCATCCCCGGCCGGCCGGGCTGCGTGCTCGAAGGCAAGGTGAAGCTGAGCGAGGAATTGCAGAGGCGGATAAGCGGGGTCAAGGAGGCGGCAGCCAGACGGCGCAAGGCCGGCACCGCCAGGCGCAGGAAGAAATCCTGATCCTGATCGCTGCGGATTACCGATCCAGCAGCCGCAGCGTGGCGCGAACCACCTCGCCAAGACGCGCGGCCGACACCCCTGCCTTGGCCAGCACCACCATGCCGGAGGCCGCGGCAGCCAAGGCAATGGCGGTTTCGACTACTGGAAAATCGGCAGCCAACTCCCCCCGTTTCTTCCCGCCTTCGAGAATCCCCACCATCATCTGCTGCTCGGCCTGGAACATTGCCTCGGCCATGGCCATGGTCTCGGCATCGTGCTGGCTCGACTCCATGACCGAAAGCACCACCAGGCAGCCGCCGGGCGAATCCTTGCTGAAATGGAGATCGATCACCGCCTCGAACAATCCGCTGACCGCGGCCCTGGCCGTGGGCGCCTCTTGGACGATCCGCTGGAATTTCTCCTGCACCAGGGAGATATACAGACCGAGTGCCTGCTTGAAGAGGCGGTTCTTGTTACCAAAGGCGTTATACAAGCTGGTACGGGTGAGGCCGGTGGCCGCCTCCAGGTCCTGCATGGAGGTGGCGCCATAGCCCTTGGCCCAGAAGAGCAGCATCACCACCTGCAATGCCTGCTGTTCATCGAACTGCTTGTTCCGCGCCATCGCCTTGTCCTTTTTCTACCGATCAGAACAAAAAATCATTGAGTATTTTTGCGCAGATTATAATGAATTATACTGGTCGTTACAAATCAAATCGTTCCTGCCAGGAGGTTCCCATGCGCAAGTCCCTTGCCCTGTGTGCCGCGTTGTTCCTCTCCATCGTTGTCGTGATCGAGCTGCATGCCGCGCCCAAGACCCGCTTCGACGAGACCACCCAGACCTGCCGCTACCTCGACGACGGCCCGCTGGAGTGGGAAAGCCGGCCCTGGGGCCAGGGCGGCAAGCTCTTCCAGGAGCGCTGCAAGAGCTGCCACACCCAGGGCAACACCAAGGGCGCGCCGTTCCTGTGGGCAGAATCCAAGACCTCCACTGCGTGGAACCGGGTCTTTACCGAAAAATACCCGGCCTGCGCCAAGGATGGTTCCTGGGGCCAGATGACCATGGAAGAGCAGATGCGGCTGAACGACTATCTCTACCGCTGGGCCAAGAACTCGCAGGATCTCAACGACAGCTGCTGACGCTGATCCCCCTTTCTCCCAGGTTGGGAGATCGACCGGAAAGCACAAGAGCCGCGGCATCCGCGG
Source organism: Deltaproteobacteria bacterium (assembly GCA_021822005.1). Classification (GTDB taxonomy): domain Bacteria; phylum Desulfobacterota; class Desulfobulbia; order Desulfobulbales; family Desulfurivibrionaceae; genus Thiovibrio. Next base: position 1,760 of record JAJZSH010000275.1, read on the forward strand.
CTCTTTTTTTGTCCTCGCTCCGCGCGTCGTTACTTCGTGAACAACTTACGGAACTCGCCATATCCCTCCTTTTCCAGATTCTCCACCGGCACGAAGCGCAGGGCCGCCGAGTTCAGGCAATAGCGCAGCCCCGTGGGCTTGGGGCCATCGGCAAAGACATGGCCGAGATGGGAATCGGCCCCGCGGCTCCGCACCTCGGTGCGGGTGGTGAACCAGGAGCGATCCTCCCTTTCCACGATATTGCCCGGCACCAGCGGCTTGGTGAAGCTCGGCCAGCCGGTACCGGAATCGAACTTGTCCAGCGAGCTGAAGAGCGGCTCGCCGGAGACCACATCCACGTAAATACCGGCCCGCTTGTTGTTCCAGTAGGCGTTGTCAAAGGGTGGCTCGGTGCCCTCCTCCTGGGTTACCTTGTACTGCAAGGGGGTCAGCCGCTTCTTGAGTTCGCTGCGGTCGGGCCTGGGGGCGATTCCCTTGTTCCGCTCCTTACCCCACACCGCATCCAGGAAACGATCCCGGCCCGAGCCGCTGCGGTACCATTTGTAGCGGAGGGGATTGTTCTTGTAGTAGTCCTGATGGTAGGCCTCGGCCGGGTAGAAGGTGACCGCCGGCAGGATCGGCGTGACGATCGGCTTGGCAAAGATTCGGCTTGCGGCCAGTGCCTTTTTCGAGGCCTCGGCCAATTGCCGCTGCTCTTCGTCGTGGTAGAAGATCGCTGTGGTATAGGCATGGCCGCGATCGACAAACTGCCCGCCGGCGTCGGTGGGGTCGATCTGGCGCCAGAAGGTGTCGAGCATCTGCTGGTAGCTCACCCGCGCCGGATCGTACACCACCTCGATCACCTCAAGATGGCCGCCGGCGGCATAGTTTTCGTACGTCGGCTTTACAGTGGTGCCACCCATGTAACCGGAGGTCACGGTGATCACGCCGTTCAGTTTTTCAAACGGCGGCTCCATGCACCAGAAACACCCGCCGGCAAAGGTGGCCTTTTTGAACGGCCGCTCCGCCGCCCGGACATCACCGGCAACGGCTATCAACACCCCTGCCATCGCCAACAGCACGATCATCATCAAGGTCTTCATGGCGCACCTCGTAAACGAAGGTTCGGGTTCGTTCCCTCTCTTGAAAAAGAACATAAGCACTCTCACGGGTAAGTCATTGCCCTTTCGACAAAAACACCATTCCCCTTGCACTCCTCGGGGAAATCGGCTATAAACCGGCCTTCGTTCTCGCAAGTCGGGAGTCACGAAGCTGTAGCCACCCATTGGAGGCAGGAAGTTTCCGGCACATGCCGGGCCTGTCAGTCAATCATGCGTGTCCACGATAACGCCTCGGGCGTTCTTGCCCCGCCGGCCATGTCCGTTCGCCTGGCCAGGGTTTCCTGTCGATTCCGTACCCTGCGAATCCTCCTGCTCAAGGCGCTTTTCTTTTTCTTTGCCGGCAGCATCGGCCTGGCCGTGCTTTTTCGCTGGGTGCCGGTGCCGTTCAGTTCGCTCATGGTCCAGCGCCAGGTCACCTCGCTCTGGGAGGAGACCAAGGGCAAAAAATTCCATTTACGCTACCGGTGGGTGGGGATCGACCGGATGTCGCCCCATGTTCCTCTCGCCGCGGTGGCAGCGGAGGATCAAAAATTCCTCAACCATGAAGGCTTCGACTTCAACGCCATGTCCAAGGCGTGGGAATACAACCAGCACCACCGGAAACAACGCGGGGCCAGCACCATCAGCCAGCAGGTGGCCAAAAACCTCTTCCTCTGGCCGGGCCGCAACTTTGCCCGCAAAGGCTTCGAGGCCTATTTCACCCTGCTGCTCGAATCCTTCTGGCCCAAGCAACGGATCATGGAGGTCTATCTCAACATCGCCGAGTTCGGCCCCGGCATCTTCGGCATCGAGGCTGCCAGCCATGCCTACTTCCACAAGCCAGCGGCCAAGCTGAATCGGGCCGAGGCCGCGATTCTCGCCGCCATCCTGCCGAGCCCCCTGCGCTCCAACGCCATCCAGCCCTCGGGCTACATCCAGGACCGCGCCTGGCACATCCAACAGCAGATGCGGCAACTGGGCGGCACCGGTTACATAAAACCGTTGACCAAGAAGGCCCAAAAGAGCTGATTTCGCCCTCTCTCAACGCTCCGGCCGCTGCCAGATACATTCGCCGTTCCGATAGACCTCGCGCACCCGATGCAAGGGGATGCGCCGGTACACTCCGTCCTCATCCTGCGCCAGAAACGATTCCCGCTCCTCCGGCTCGATTACCAGATCACGCAATGGCACCCGGACAATCTCCCCTGCCACCCGGTCGTAATAGCCGATTTCGAAATCCGCCTGACCGAATTCCTTATCCCAGCGGATGCGGCTCAGGAGTTTTCGGATCGGCAGCACCTCTGTCCTCAATCGATGCGGTTGTCCCGTTCCGGACAGGGGGTGGAGTTGTGATCGAACATGGCGAGAAACTCCGGCCGTTAGATC
>JAJZSH010000276.1 GCA_021822005.1 Deltaproteobacteria bacterium
ATGCTGCCTGTCGGGCGGTTGAGGGAAGTAAAAAAGGCTGGCAGGGTTACTGGTGGCTGCGGCAACTGCCGGAGCCCAGGAAGTACGGCTGCAGGTCGGTGAAACATACCGGGAGGGCGATCTCACCGTCAGCTGTGAGGCAGCGGGCGCAGGGCAGGCAATGGCCCTTTTGTCGCTCCGGGAGTGCCAGTACTGGGATGACTTCAAGAGGATGCAGCCATGATTCAGCCCGGTCTGTTCGATTTTGAGAATCGGATGTATAAAATTGACAAATTAGAAATAGAGTTCATCGAACGCGAGTGTTTTTCATGATTTTGTATGCGGCAGACCTGCTTGGTTTCGGCGAGATGTCGCGCGCTTCAAGTTGCTTGATTACAAAGGCAAGTGCCTCGTCTTTCACGGAAACATCCCACCCACCAGGTGAAGAGAGAATAAAGCGTTTATTGCTGCCGTGGAATACCAGCGTGCCTTCCACTTCTCCAATCTCAACGCTGGATATTTCGTCCCAACGAATTTGCCAGGTGCCAAACGATGACTTGTGGGTAAGGTCATTACTGTTGATGTCGAAGCTGCCGGCACCCAGCGCCATATAAACCCCAAATACTGAAGAGAGAGCACATCCCATGGCTGGCCAATAGAGTTTAGACAGGAATGCTGCGACCATACTGATAGTACAGAACACAAGCCAAGCCCACCCGATGATCCGGTATGAGCGCATTTCAATGTGGTAATTGTCCATAATGTAAGGTAGGCCCATCAAGTTATTCTACAGTTCTGGCTATCATGCCGAAAATCATGATAGCCAGAACTATAAACAAAAATTGGCAGGAAAAGCCACTCCAGATGAAGCGTATTCCTCTGGCTGCTGAGATTGCCTGGTAAGCAGAATGCATCATGTTGTCCTGGGGGCCTGTTATTTTCTGTAGGCCTGTTTGCGGTGATCCGCCGCAATCATGAAGATGATTTTTTCCTGCTCGTCTATCTGGTAAAAGAAACGGTATTTCCCGATGCGATAGCGCCAGGTTTCCGGAGAGTAGTCCCGCAGTTTACGGATATTGCCGCCCAGGCGGGGCTGCACGGCAAGCAGGGGATAGACGTAGGCCTTGAGCTTGGCGAGAACTTTCTCCCGCCGACCGCCGAAATCCTGGGCAAGATCCTCTTTGAACCCCTCGGTCTCAAAGATGCGGTATGTCATTCGACAAAGGTTCCTTGCCGTTTCTTGGCCTGCGCGGTTCCTCGCTCAAGCCTCCGCGCCAGCTCGGGATCGGCCAGGATTTCATCCATCTCGATCGGGTCGGCAAAAATATCCTCATCCAGTTTGCGCAAGGCAAGGGTTTCGATGAGGTTGGCCAAGGGTCGGCGCTCGGCTTTGGCGGCGGCGGCCAATCTTCCGTAAACCTCGTCGGCTACTCTGAGAGTGATGGTCTTGGGCATGGTTTGCTGTTCCTCCTCCTGTGAATTAATGATGCACATAATTTATTCTTTTTTATTCTACGGCGCAAGAAAAGAAACAGAGCTGCCCGGCAGGGCACAAGCTGGCCTTCTCGGCAACCTCGTATTGACAAAAACGGCATACCGGGTCATTCTAACTCCATGAAAAACATCACCGACACCACCCCTGCCCGGTACCATGCCGGGTTTCTCCAGTTTGACGTGCAGCCGGCCGAGCCGGAGGCGAATCTGGCCGCGGTGCGGGCGGGTCTGGCCCGTCTGGCCCCCGGTGGGCCGGGCATCATCGTGCTGCCCGAGCTGTGGAGCTGCGGCTTTGCCTACGAGCGGCTCCAGCATTTTGCCCTGCAGACCGTGGAGGTGCTGGACGAGATGCAGCGGCTGGCCGGGCAGTACTCCATGTATCTGGCCGGGTCCCTGCCCGAAGAGGTGCTCACCGAGGTGGGCAGCGCCATCTACAATACCCTGTACATTGTCGGACCGGGCGGGGTTGCCGGTTCGATCCGCAAGCAGCAGCTGTTCGCGCCCATGGCCGAGGACCGCTACTTCACCCCCGGCGACAATCCCCGGCCGGTGGAGACCGGGCTTGGCCTGGTGGCCGGGTTGGTCTGCTACGACCTCCGGTTTCCCGAGCTGGCCAAGGCCCAGGCCGGAATGGGCGCGGGATTGCTGGTGGTGAGCGCCCAGTGGCCCGCGGCCCGGCGGGAGCACTGGCGGACCCTGGCTGCGGCCAGGGCCATTGAAAACCAGATTTTTGTGGTGGCCTGCAACCGTTGCGGCGTTACCGGAAAAACGGAGTTCGGCGGCCATTCCCTGGTCATCGCCCCGGATGGCGCAGTACTGGCCGAGGCCGGAGCAGAACCGGATGGTGCCTGGGTCGGGATCGAGCCGGCCGGGATGCGGGAGCTCCGGCAGCGCTTCAACACGGTGGGACCGACCCCGTACCGGTTTGATGATCAGGACAAGATCCTGGAGCTTGAGGAGCTGGCCTCACTGACTGCCCGGTACCGGGCGGTGGGCCGCAAGGTGGTGTTTACCAACGGCTGTTTCGACATCCTGCATCAGGGACATGTCACCTATCTGGAGCAGGCCCGCAGGGAGGGTGATTGCCTGGTGGTCGGGGTCAACAGCGACGCCTCGGTGCGGGCGCTGGGCAAGGGCGACGACCGGCCGGTGAACCACGAGCAGGGCAGGGCCAGGATTCTGGCGGCTCTGGGCTGTGTGGATCATGTGGTCATCTTTGCTGAAGAAACGCCCCGGAAGCTCATCACCACCCTGAGGCCCGAGGTGCTGGTCAAGGGCGGCGACTGGCCGGTGGAAAGGATTGTCGGCGCCCCGGAGGTGCTGGCCGCGGGCGGCCGGGTGCTCTCCATTCCCCTGGTGGAAAACTACTCCACCACCTCATTGCTCAAAAAAATCCGCACGCTCTAAGCCGTTGTTCAAAAATAGCAGTGTTAACGGCGACCGTAACATTGAAAGATCGTGGTCGGCAGCAGCGTTAGCGGCGTAAGAGGCCGTAATGAAATGGTCTGAAATGTAATGGTTGTTTCTTAACGGCCCCTAATTTCCTTAAGGTAAACCCCCGGCTTTGCCGGGGGACTCATACAGGTTTGACCTTTGCGGCGGTCGTGTTTCAGACTGTTACCATGAACGCAGCATTTTTTATTCCCCCCTTTACAAAAGGGGGAGGCGAAGGGGTGCGGCCGCCTTGGGCGGCTCACGGTTTTGCCGGCGCCTTCGCCGTTAACACTGCTGAGGCGCTCACCCAATAAGCCACCGGCTTTGCCGGTGGTAATTTAATTCCATTTCTCGTTAAAAACGATGATTCTGCATGCAGAATGCAATAATTATTCGCATTTTTATCGAGAATTGGAATAAATTTGCGGGCAGCACAGCTTCTCAATGTCTTCCGGCAGGTGCTCCGGCAAGACCCCTATCTCCCTGGCAAAGGCATCCAGTTCCTCCTTGGTGCAGTTGAGGCAGGACCGCCGGAGCCCTGCCCGCACCTCGTCCGCCTCCTGACGCAGGAAGCAGCGCAAGGCCCCGGCAATCTCCTGGCGCACATCCTCGATGACCATGGCCTGCCGGCCGCAGAATTTGCCGAGTCGCTCCCAGTTGAAAATGCAGCGTTTCAGGCCCCGGTAGATGGTGGCGTCCCGGTTTTCCGGGCTGAGATCCCGGAGCAGGATCTCCCGGTAACGGGCCACCACCTGCCGGCGCAGGAGATCCAGCTCCTTTTCCGTCAGCGTGAGTTGCGGCCCTGCCGGGTCTTCGCAGAGATAATACAGGGAGCCGTGGAAGGCGATTTCCGGAATCTCCCCGGAATGGCGGACAATGAGAATCTCTTCCGCCAGCAAACTTTCTGTTTCGGTCATGGCCCCACCCTTTAAGCGAGTGGCAGAAAAAAATTCCACGCCGCCAGGCGTTTTGATTTTCCGCAAGATATAGCTGTCTGTATCAACTGTCATACCACATGTTGTTGCCGGAGAGCTTCACGGCCTCAGGCAGGCAAGATCCGGACCGCCGCAAGGCCCCTATCCTCTCAATTTGCAACGCATTTTTCGTTAAAGACAAAGTGTTATCCAACCGATGATTAAGGACAAACCGGGAACTCTTTTCCGGCAAAGGCGTCCGACGGCGCGGAGGCGGCTTTCCGGCGTCACATGATAAAGGAGAACGGCGACATATGCAATTCCCAAGGAAACGATGGTCTGGCTGGCCGACCCCTTCTTCCCTTCCGAAAATAGTGG
>JAJZSH010000277.1 GCA_021822005.1 Deltaproteobacteria bacterium
TTCCGATCTCGCCTCTTTCCTCGTCGGCTACATCGTTTCCCTTATGACCAAGGAACAAACCGCCGAACAGCTTTTCGAAGATGAAAAGCTCCGGACCTATCTCGGCGTCGGGGCCGAATAATTCCCCAACGCCGGTTTCCGGCTTTTGTTGCATCACCTCAAAACGCGCAGGGCTTTCGGGCTCTGCGCGTTTTTGTTGTTTCAGGGGGGACATTTTCTGTTAAGATAAGCACGTTCGCCTTACCATCGGAAGACCACCTCCAACCCTGAGAACAAAGCATGGCCGAAAAAGCCAAAATCCTTGTCGTTGACGATGAACCCAGCATGCGGGAGTTTCTCACCATTCTCCTGGACAAAAACGGCTACACAGCCCGCGCCGCCGCAAGCGGAGCCGAGGCTCTCATCCTCCTGAAACAACGCCATTTCGACCTGGTCATCTCGGACATCCGCATGCCGGATCTCAGCGGCCTCGCCCTCCTCGAAAACATCAAGCAGCAGGACCTCTCCGTCCCGGTTGTGCTGATCACCGCTTACGCCTCCCCGGAAGACGCGGTGCTGGCCATGAAAAACGGCGCCTACGACTACATCACCAAGCCGTTCAAGGTGGATGACATTCTCTCGGTCGTCAAATCGGCCCTGGGAAGCCGGCAGGAAAAACCTCCGGCCAAGGACCGCGACTCTTTCGCCGGGATCATCGGCAGCAGCCCGGAGATGCTCAAGATTTACGACCTCATCCAGCGCATCGGCCCGACCCAGGCCAACGTGCTCATCTATGGCGAATCCGGCACCGGCAAGGAACTGGTGGCCCAAGCCATTCACCAGCACAGCAAGGTGGCGGAAAACGCCTTTGTCCCCATCACCTGCAGCGCCATCCCGGAAAACCTCATCGAATCCGAACTGTTCGGCCACGCCAAGGGCTCGTTCACCGGCGCGATAGCCAACAAGACCGGACTGTTCGAGCTGGCCAACAATGGCAGCGCCTTTCTCGATGAAATCGGGGAGCTCTCCCCGCTTATCCAGACCAAACTGCTGCGGGTCTTGCAGGAGCGGGAGTTCAAAAAGGTCGGCGGCACGGAAACCATCAAGGTCAAGGTCAGGATCATTTCCGCCACCAACAAGAACCTGGAAGAGGAGGTCATGGCAGGCCGTTTCCGGGAGGATCTTTTTTACCGCCTGGCGGTTGTCCCCATCCGCATGCCGCCGTTGCGCGAACGCAAGGGAGATGTGCCGCTCCTGGTCGACCATTTCCTGAAGAAATACTCGGCCCTGTTCGGCAAGGAGGTGCAGCAAATCTCCTCCTATGCCCTGGAGGTTCTGATGGATTATGACTTCCCCGGCAATGTCCGCGAGCTGGAAAATATCGTCGAGCGGGGGGTCGCCCTCGAATCCTCCAATATCATCCTGCCGGAAAGTCTCACCCTGTCGGGACACCGGCCGGGCCGCGCCCCTGCCCCGGAGGAACAGGCCGGCGAACATGACGGCTTTGAGGCAATGGGGGAAGCAGCCTTTGATATCGGGTTTGAACAGTACATCACCGACATTGAGAAAAAGCTGATCCAAACAGCCCTGGCCCGGACCAAAAATTCCAGAATGAAGGCGGCGGACCTCCTGAAAATGAGCTTCCGCTCCTTTCGTTACAAGGCTAAAAAATACAACATCTGAGACCAGCCCAGGGAGACGGAAAACACATCCTTTCCCCTGACCCGTCTTCCTTAAAAGGCCACATGATGCTTTCCGCCCTCTGCCCGCATACCGGCACGCCTGCCTCCAATGATCATCTCAAAAAGCAGATTCAATGGCTGCTTTTTCTCCGGGTGCTTTTTCTCTCCCTGATGCTGGGAACCAGCGTCCTTCTCCAGACAAGGACGCCTTCCATCTTTCTCCCCCCCCTGCACCATCTTGCCTATTTCATTGCCGGACTCTACCTGTTCACTATCCTCTCGGCTCTGGTGGTCAGAGTGATCCAGTGCTATTCCCGCTTCGGCTACCTGCAGATCACCCTTGACACCCTCCTGGTCACGCTTCTGGTTTTTTCCACCGGCGGCAGCCAGTCTGTTTTCACGGTGGTCTATTTTTTCCCCATCGTCATGGGGGCCTTCATGCTTTTCCGGCGTGGCAGCATGCTCTTTGCCACGCTGAGCGCCCTGCTGTTTGGCGCCCTGCTTCTGGTCGAATACGGCGGATACGCTTCCCGCTTTGTCCCGGCCTACCCAAGCCAGCTGAACAACTTCCAGATGCTGCTCCATTATTTCTCCATTTACAGCCTGACCTTTTTTCTGGTCGCCATCCTCAGCTCCATGCTTTCGACCAGACTGCAAAAGGCGGAAGCGGAACTGTTCCAGACCGCAAGCGACTTGGACCGGCTCTCCTTTCTCTACAAGCAGATCTTTGATGACATCAACACCGGCATTATCACCGTTGACGCCGACAACCGGGTAACATCCTTCAATCGGGCGGCCGAACTCATAACAGGGTATAAATCCGGGGAGATTCTCGGTCAGGATCTTTCCCGTGCCTTTCCCGGCCTGGAAACCCCTTTGCTCCACGACGAACGACGCAACATGGCCGATATTCCCCGCAAAAGCGGGGAAACGATCCCGGTGGGATATTCCTGCTCCAAGCTCAACGCGCCGGATGATAACGAAAACGGCTATGTCTATACCCTGCAGGATCTCAGTCGGATAAAAAAGATGGAAGCCCAGGTGCAGCAGGCCGAAAAGATGGCGACCATCGGCGAAATGGCCGCCGGCATTGCCCATGAACTCAGGAATCCCCTGGCCGCTATCTCAGGGGCCGTACAGCTGCTGGAGAGAGAAACCAGGGATAGTTCCATCAACAAACGGCTGTTTGACATCATCATGCGGGAATCAGACCGGCTCGATGCGACAATCCATGACTTCCTCCTCTTCTCCAAGCCGGTCAACCCGGAAAAAAAGTGGTTTCCCCTGCTGGCGCTGACGCGGGAGGCATTAGAAACCCTGGGGCAAAACCCGGACTGGAACCCCGCCCTGACCATCGATCTGGAGATTACCCCCGAAATCAACTGCTGGGGAGATCCACAGCTGGTCAGACAGGTGCTCCTCAACCTGATTGCAAACAGCGCCAACGCCTGCCGTAATATTGGGAATGGAAAAATAGTGATCCGGGCCGGGGAAACCCCCGAAGCCGGTATTGCCCTGGAGGTCGCTGACAACGGTCACGGCATACCGGAAGGTCTTCGGGAAAGGATATTCGAGCCTTTTTTTACAACCCGGGAAACAGGGACAGGGCTTGGCCTGGCCATCGTCGCTCAGATCGTCCACAGCCATGGCGGCGAGATTTCCCTGCGCGATTGCCGGCCCCAGGGCACGATCTTTTCCGTAAGCCTGCCCCTGCCTTAAAGAAAAAATGAAAATTGCATGGTGAAAAACGAAAAGAACAAGACGGTTGTTCGTTGCCTGAACTTCCCGTTATCCATTTTTCACTATCTGAACACGGCAATGCCGGAAAGGATGAGATAGACGATGAGCCATCCGGCAATGAACAGCAACGCTCTTCTCCGCCATGGCGCCTCCGCCCCCACGCAGGCCAAGGCGACCACCACGGTGCTCGGGAAGATCACCCCGGCCCAGAAAGGCTGGATATAGCGCAACAGCTCCTGCAAGCCGAGCAAAAACCATGGCCCCTGAATATGAAACAGCCCGATCCGGGCCGGCTCCATGGGCGCGGCCAGACACAGGCTGATCACCACCGTGGTAAACAGCAGCAGGCTATGCTGAGCGAAACCCACCCGGTAGCGGCGCAGATGGTCCCAGCAACAGACCCCCCAAACCAAACCGAGACCGATGAGATGGTTGGCGTAAACCCGCTTCATCCCCTCGGCTTCGATGGCAAAAAGCAGCGAGTTCAGCACCTCTCCCAGATAGGGAATGGAGAGGGTGATGTTTTCGGCAATGGCGCCCGCAGCCTCCCCGGTTGCATCCGCCCGCAAAACATAGCCGGTAAAAAGCAACAACAGCGCGGCAAGCACGGAACCGATCAACAGGAGCCACTTGTCGAAGCGCAGCTGCTGATCGGTTTTTGCCAGAATAATCGCGGCCAGATGGCAGAGAGAGAAAAGAAAAAACAACTGACTGGAATAAAAATGGCAGGCACGGAAGAATTGGCCGAACGGCGTCAGCAGATCAAGGGCGCTGGCGGAAAAAAACGGAG
>JAJZSH010000278.1 GCA_021822005.1 Deltaproteobacteria bacterium
ATTATACCGTGGTGGAGGCGTTGGCCGGCAGCGAGCCGGAGAACAATTACGCGGCCCTGCGGTTTGTCGGCGGCGGCGCGGCCCGGGCCGGCCGGATGTTGCGGCTGCGGTTCATCGCCGAGGTGTTGCAGGAACAGGGCTTCCGGGTGACGATGCGGGGCGACTTGTTGGATGCAGCGGTCGGCCGCGAGCCGGAGGAATCGCTGCTGGTGAAGCTGGTAACGGTCGGCCGGCTCCTCGGCGCCACCAGGCTGCTCGATATGGTCATCGCGGACGAGGAAACGGCGCGACGATTCGCGCAGGAATTCATGGCGGGCCGGTGCCATTTTTCCGGTACCGCCGCCACCCCGGAGGAGTGACGGAACCGCCCCATGGCCTATCAACTGACCTGGATCACCCCCTATCTTGCCGCGGGCTCGGCGCCCATGTCCTTTGACGATCTCGATGCCATCAAGGCGCAGGGGGTGGACGCCATCGTCAATCTCTGCGGCGAGTTCTGCGACCTGCACGAGATCGAAGAAAAGACCGGCTTCGAGGTTTACTTCCTGCCCATCCCGGACGAGACCGCGCCGGACATGGCGGCCATGGAGCAGGCGCTTGCCTGGCTCGATGAGGCAGTCTACCTGGGCAAGAAGGTGCTGGTGCACTGTCGCCACGGCATCGGCCGGACCGGCACCTTTGTCACCGCCTACCTGCTGCGCCGCGGTTTGGGGTTGCAACTCGCCGGCAAGAAGATTGCCCACAGCCGGGCCACACCGGCCAATTATGCCCAATGGCAGTTTGTGAAAAAATACGGCCGGCAGAGCGGGCTGCTGACCATCCGCGAGCCGACGCTGGATCACGATCATTTCGTGGCCCTGGCCGGCTTTCTTGCCGGTTACGAGGCGCTTATCCGCGAGGCGGAGGCAGCGATCGAACAAGCGCAGCAGACCGGCGGGGTGATTCCCCGATGCGGGTTGCACCATACGGCGTGTTGTGGCGCTCCTTTCCGGCTCGGGCTGATCGAGGCGGTGGCGCTCAGCCGCCAGCTGAACCGGCGGCTCTCCAGCCGCGACCGGCAGGAGTGTATCGCCCAGGCCACCGCATGGTTTCAGCGGCTACGGCATGCGGGTGGTGGCGCGGCGAGCGGCGGGGAGGAACTGCAAGGGACGGGGGCGGCGGGGCCGGACTATCGCTGCCCCCTGTGGCGGGAAGAGCGATGTCTGCTGTATGCGTATCGCCCGCTCCGCTGCCGGTTGCACGGGGTGCCGGCAGAAATCCTGGACCAGGTGCGGTTGGAAGCGACCCTGGCCGAGCTTTCCACCGCTGCGGTGGCTGCTCTCGGTGGCCGGGCGGGCGGGAGTCTCTCGTTCACGAGCCCGGAGGTTCTTTGCGGCCGGTTTGTGCAGCGCTATTTTCACCTGCTGGCCGGCGGCTGAAAGGTCAGCCCGAGCTGGCCGCCTTGCCGAGGACTGCGGCAACGGTTTCCTCCAGATCCTTTTTTTCAATGGGCTTGGCGCAATAGGCGGCCGCCCCGAGATGCATCGCCTGCTGGGCGGCGCTTTTGGTCGGAAAGCCGGTAAGCATGATGGCCGCCAGCCGGGGTTTGAGTTTTTTCAGCTCGGCCAGGACCTCGATACCGTCGAGTTTGCGCAGCTTGATGTCGAGGATGGCGAGATCGAGGTCGTGGGCCGCGGCAAAACGGAGGGCCTCGTCCTCGTCGCTGAAGACCTCGACCGCGTGCCCCTGTTTTTCGAGGATCTTCTTGACCATCAGGGTGGAATCCGCCACGTCGTCGAGCACCAGAATCCGTGCCATCATGTCCTCCCGCTTTCGTTGTCTGCCGCTCTCGGTAAAAAGATATGGAAGGCGGTATGCATGTCCACCGCCATGAGCTCCGGGTCCTCAGGCGGCGAGTGTGTCTCGATGCGGCCGTGGTGGTCGTTGATGATGCCGAAGGAGACGGAAAGGCCGAGTCCGGTGCCCTTGCCCACCCCCTTGGTGGTGAAGAAGGGGTCGAAGATCCGGCCCATGTCCTCGGGGGCGATGCCGCTGCCGGTATCGCTGATGATGATCTCCACCTCGTTCGTTGCCGGATGATAGCGGCTCCAGACCCCGACGATGCCCTCCTCGCCGATGGCGTGGTGGGCATTGGTGAGCAGATTGACAAAGACCTGGCGGAGCCGCTCCGGGTCGAAGAGCACGGGCGGGATGCCGGCGGACAGGCAGCGGTGGATGAAGATGTGGTCCATGTTGAGGGTGTGCTCGACAATGGCGAGTACCTCGTCGAGGCAGCGGTTGATGTCGCCGGGCCGCATCTGCTGTTCCGCCGAGGGGTGGGAGAATTTGAGCAGGTCGGCCACGATGCGGCGGCAGATCTTGGTGTGCTTCTCGATGATGGCCAGGGTCTCGTGCACCTCCGGGTTGTCTTCGAAATCCTCGGCCAGGAGCTGGGTGTAGCCGAGGATGATGCCCAGCGGGGTGTTGATCTCGTGGGCCACGCCGGCGGCGAGCTGGCCCACCGAAGTCATTTTTTCCGACTGGATGAGCTGGTCGGTCATCTTCTTGAAGTGGGAAAGGTCGATGGCAATGACCTGGCAGCCCTGGAAACCCCCGGCCTCGTTGCGTATGGCCGCGGCGGTGAGCATCAGGTAGCGTCTGGTCTCGTCCGGTCCGGCAAGCTGGCATTCGAATTCCTTGAGGTGGCCGTGGGCGATGATCTCTTCCCGGAACTGGGCGCCTTTGTCGGGATTCAGGAAGAAGCTGGTGAACGGCCGGCCGAGAATCTCCTCCCGGCTGGTGGCGCCGAGCAGATCGAGGCCGCTGTCGTTGATGTCGCAGATCAGCCCCTGCTGGTCGCAGAAGAGGATCATGTCTTTGGAGGATTCGAAGAGGCTGCGGAACTTCGTCTCGGAGAGCCGCAGCTCCTGGGTGCGCCGTTCCACCCGCTCTTCGAGGGTCTGGTTGAGCTGGCCAAGGGCTCTGTGTGCCGCGGCCAGTTCGGCGTGGGCCAGGCGCAGGGCCTCGGCCTCGCGGCGGCCGGAGGCGACCACCTGTTCGGTGTGATAGTAATAGAAGGTCACCACGGCAACGGCGCCGAAGGCCAGGGTGTTGACGCCGCCGCTATAGGGCCGCAGCGTCTGCCAGATTTCATTGTGGCCGCCGAGGATGAAGAAATAGCGCAGGAGATGCCAGAGGCTGCGGGAGATGGCGAGGGCGGTGAGGGTCAGGGTGAACCAGAAGAAAAAGGTCCAGAGGAAGTTGGCGGGTTCGAGCCGCTGGAGTCTGCGGGCGTACGTGAGGGAAAGGGATGCCAGCAGGATCATGATCCCGGCGCCGATGGAATCGACCAGATAGATCGGCAGCAACGGCAGGGTGAGGATGGCGGTCATGGGGCGGCCTGCTCCTGGCGTTGTCGGGCTGCGATGGCCGTACCGAGTCCCTTGAGGCTCAGCGCCAGAAACCAGGCCGCCGGCACGTAGAGGAGATGGTCGAGGCTGCCGGCATAGTAGAAGAGCCAGAGCCAGGAATCGGGCAGCAGGATGCGGTCCCCGGCCAGGGTCGCGCCGGTGATGATGGCTTCGTCCGGCAGCTGGTCCGCCAGCCAGTGGACCACGGTGGTGTCGATATCCCAGAGGAGGAAGAGCAGCAGGGAGATTTTCAGGTGTTGCCAAGGCCTGCCGGTGCCGGGTGGGCGTTTGCGGAGGAGGTGGAGCAGGAAGACCAGCGCGACGCCGAGGAAGAGGTGGGCCATCTGGTGGACCAGGAATCCCTCGGGGCCGCCATGAACCTGGACCGCCCACGCCGGGGAGGGAAGGAGGAGCATTCCGGCCGTTGCGGCGAGAAGCGGCAAGGCGAAGCCTGACCGGGTCAGCGCGGCATCGAGGTGTGACAGCTCTTTTTTTTCTTCCGGCAGGGTATGCACGGGGCCAGCATACCAAACCCATCGGTTGGCGTGCAAGGGAGTATCGCGTCTCGGGAGCGGGCACGACGGTTGATGCCCAAAAATGGGGCGTATCCGGGTTTTTTCCGGGGGCAGGGGTTGATTTTTGCGGTTATCTGTTGCATTCTTTTGCGCGCTGGTCCATTCCATAAAGGATGGATGCTGGCAAAGAAGGAGAGATTCCTTTGGGGAATACGACGATTGCGCGTGGGGCTGTTGCCGAGTCACCGCGGGTGCTGCTCGTCGACGACGACGCCGACATGCTGAC
>JAJZSH010000279.1 GCA_021822005.1 Deltaproteobacteria bacterium
GCCATCGAGAACGGCAGTGGTCTGGATGCCGGAGGCATCGCTGCCGGCATTGGCTTCGGTAAGGGCAAACGCCGCCAATTTCTCGCCGTTGGCAATGAGAGGCATATATTTCTGTTTCAGCTCTTCGCTGCCGGAAATAAGAATCGGGTATGCGCCCAGGGCGCTGGCGGCAAAGGCGGTGGCCACCCCGGTACAGCCTCGGGCAAACTGCTCAAGGGCCAGGACAATCTCAAAACAACCCCCACCCAGACCACCATATTCTTCAGGGATATAGAGGCCATACAAATCGGCCTTGGCAATGGCGGTTAAGATATCACGGGGATATTCTTCGGTTTCATCCAATTCCGACCTTTGCGGAATAATCATTTCATCGGTAATCTGCCGAGCAACATCAACGATCATCTGCTGCTCTTCGCTCAAGAAATAATCCACTCTGCCCCCTTGTAGCTCAATTACTTTGATATGCGGTTGGGTAATGGCCCAGCAAGCGTGCCTACCACCTGACCAGAGCCGCGCCCCAGGTAAAGCCGCCGCCAAAGGTGCAGATGAGAAGCAGATCCCCCTGCTGCAATCGGCCTTCCCGGTTCGCCTCGTCCATGGCAATCGGCACGGTCGCCGCCGATGTATTACCATATTTGTGCACATTAATATAGATTTTTTCGAGGGGTACACTGAGGTGATCGGCCAGGCTTTTCAGGATACGGATATTTGCCTGATGGGGCACAATGAGGGAGATGTCAGCGATGGCAAGACCCTCTTTTTCAAGGACGGCGGTGATGGCATCCGCCATGGCCCGGACCGCGTAGCGGAATACATCCTTGCCCACCATCTTGATGAAGGGGCCGTCACTGTGCTGGACGCAGAGGTCCGGGTTCAGGCTGGGGGCGCTGTCCATATGGAGCAATTCCCACAACCGGCCATCCGCATAGAGCTGACTCGCCAGGATTCCCCGGCCCTGATCGTTGCCGGTCACCAGGCAGGCCCCGGCGCCATCACCGAACAGCACACAGGTGTTGCGGTCCTGCCAGTTGGTCCGGGCGGAAAGATTTTCCGCGCCGATCACCAGAATTTTCATGTCCGGGTTGTGACGAATGTATTTGTCGGCGAGATCAAGACCGTAGAGAAAGCCGGAACAGGCGGCGTTGATGTCAAAGGCAAAGGCGTTGACAGCCTCCAGCTCCTTCTGCACAAGACAGGCGCAGGAGGGCATGGCCTTTTCACAGGAAATCGTCCCGAGGACGATCATGTCAACCTCCGCCGGGGTCACCCCGGCCATGTCCAAGGCGCGACGGGCTGCAACGCTTGCCAGCTTGGAGGTCTCCTCCCCTGCCCGGGCAATATGCCGGGTCTTGATCCCTGTCCTGGTGGTGATCCACTCATCGGAGGTATCAACCATCTTTGCCAGATCCTCGTTGGTGAGGATCCTTTCCGGCAGGCAGGAACCTGTCCCGATGATAACCGCGCGGCTCATGGGGTTACCCCGGCAACAGCGGCTTCCGCCGGCAGGGGTTCATCCTGTTGCGCCAGGAGATGATCACGAGAAAAAAGCTCGAGGATTCGGTCATTGACCTTATTGCGGGCCATTTCCGAGGCAACCCGGATGGCATTTTTTATTGCCACACCGCTTGAACGCCCATGACAGATAATGGCGGTGCCTCGTATGCCGAGCAAGGGCGCGCCGCCATGCTCGGCATAATCAACCCGTTTTTTAAAGGAAACAAAGGCGTCCCTGGCAAGCAGATAGCCAAGCTTTGCCTTGAAGCTCTTTGAGATCTCCTCACCCAGCATGCCCATGACCGCCTCGGCCAACCCCTCGCTGAGTTTCAGGCACACATTGCCGACAAATCCGTCACAGACCATGACGTCAACATCCCCCTGAAAGGTGTCCCGGCCCTCGACATTGCCGATGTAATTCAAGGAACTCTGCTGAAAAAGTTCGTGGGATTTTTTCACCAGGGCATTGCCCTTCCCCCCCTCTTCGCCGATACTGAGCAGGCCGACACGGGGTCGATCCAGGCCAAAGAGTACTTGAGAAAAAGCGGTGGCCATGACCCCGAATTGGAACAGATGCGAGGAGCGGCAATCAACGTTTGCCCCCACATCCATCATCACCACCGGCCCTTTCAAGGTGGGGAAAATGCCCGCGATTCCAGGCCGGGACACATGCTCCAGACGGCCAAGCAGCTTGAGGGCCGCGGCCAGTGTCGCCCCGGAATTGCCGGCGCTGACAACAGCGTCAACCCTGCCCTCCTTGTGGAGGGCAAAAGCCTTCATGATGGAGGAGTCTTTTTTCCTGCGGATGGCGTCAAAGGGGGATTCATCCATGCCGACAACCTGGGAGGCATGCACCAGGTGGATCCGGGATGAAGGACTGTCATGGGTTGCCAGAATGGCCCCGAGCCGGAGCTGGTCACCAATCAGGCTGATCTCAAGGTCAGAGCCGCGCGCAGCCATGACTGCCCCGGAAACCAGTTCTTCCGGGCCTCGGTCCCCGCCCATGGCATCCAAGGCAATATGCAACGCCATGGCGTAACTCTATTACTCTGCGGTCAACTTGACAACAGTACGGCCCTTGTATGACCCGCAGCCAGGACAAAGACGGTGCGGAAGCTTCGGCTCGCCACACTCGGAGCAGGTGGAAACGGTTACGCCACACAGGGCATCGTGGGAACGACGTATTCTGGTACGAGCATGGGAATGTCTTCTTTTCGGTAAGGCCATTATTTTTCCTCCAATTGGAAAGATTTCGGTTACAGCTTGTTGTCTGTAACGGGTTTCTCAAAAAAATTCAACAGGTTCAACACAAGTGACACGGTTTTTGCTCCGCGAAGCCAATAGGCCACGGGGAATGAACTGGCGCGTTTCGACAGAGATCGCTCCGGAAAATCACCCTTCTACTGGGCCTTCAACTTTGCCAAAACGTTGAATGGGGATGCGCCTGCCCCTCTGGCACAATCACACGGACAACGACTCAAGTTCGCCCCGCACTCCGGACACAGCCCCAAGCACTGGTCGCTGCATAGTCTTTTCTCGGGCAAACCGAGATACACCTGCTGGGCAAGCACGGAAAAAACATCCACGACAGGCTCCGCAAGATAAACAACGTCCAGATCACTGTTCTTGCAAAAGCATTCCGAAGCAACACCAGCCTCTTCCTCTTTGGCAAGCAACTCAAAAACGACCTCAAACTCTTCCGCCAAGGTATATGCGAAAGAATCAAGGCACCGATCGCATGCAAGAACAACGGGAAGACGCAAGGTGCCCGCAAGCAGAACCCGCCCGCCCTCTTTTCTCAGGGAAACGGCGCACACTCCCGGCCCTTGACAAACGACCTCATTGCCAGGAACCCAAGAATCGTCGTCAACACTGAAAAAAAGGCCGCCCGCTGGTATTTCATCCCACCTGATCCGCACGCATCACCTGTTCACAATGCAAAAAATGAAACAGATCAATATAAATAAACACGGCGCATTGTCAAGGGAATTCACCACCGCGCCACACCTTCGAACTTCTCGCGCGGCAAGGCGTTCCAGATGATGCCCGTGCGCAGCACATACACAATCGCGGCAAGATATAGACGGTCCGAGTACTTCCGTCTCCTCCCGCCACCCGGCTTGCGCATGGATGTTTTCCCTTCGACCAGAGGACTCTTTGGGATTAACGGCTCGACCAGGGTCCAGAATTCATCGGAAATCTCCCATGTTTGAATACGCGCCATGCCTTGCCTCCGTCAGGTGGATTATCAATGTAGATCGCAAATAACAACGAAATAAAACACACCTTCAAGGTGCATCGCTGAAAAAGAAAAAAGCCGCCGCCCTCGGCCCTCTGTGGTCATCCTGTTTTGTGTTTTGCCCTGCGTTTTACCCGCTCCGCATTTTTTCTATTGCACAAAAAGAAAAGCCGGAGTATATTTTGGTCTTGAAAATAAATTTAAATAGAAGTAATACCTCTACATGATATCCATCCAGCCGTGTTATTTCCTTCCTGCTTCGTCAGTCTCCTCAAAGTTTCTGCCGACCACATACACAGAAAATATATTCGTTAAAAGTGGAACATCCCGGACGGACACATTGTCGATTTTACCCTTGGCGCACGCAATCGTCATCCCTGATACCTTCCGGCGCGCATATCAAAATGAGAAAAAATATCTTGGTGAT
>JAJZSH010000280.1 GCA_021822005.1 Deltaproteobacteria bacterium
CGATCTCAAAGTAATAACAGCCTTCGCAGCGGATATTGCAGCGGTTGCTCATGTCATAGGTGGACTCGCGGAGAAAGAAATACTTCCGGACTTTATCCCACCGTTCCCTGATAACCGGGTCCGCTATGATCTCGGAGAATTTATACTCCCTGGCCGGTACGATCACTTATTCGCCGCTGGTCAATTTGGTGTTGATATACTCGGCGATGATCCGGACCGTGGTCAGCTTGGGATAATCGTCTTCATCGATCCGGATGCCGTACTCGTCCCGGAGGACCAGGGCAATGGTCGCCAGATCCATGGAATCAATGCCCACCTCGTCCACCAGGTCAAGGTCCGGGTCAAAGGTCTGGGGGGTGACATCTTCCAGCTGCAAGGTGTTGATGATGATTTCGGCGATTCGGGTAATGGTCTGGGCAAGGTCGGTGGACATGGAAGTCTCTATCTCTTGGTTTTTTTTGGCAAAAAACATCACCCCGGAACAAACCTCGTCATTGCCGCTGGTTATCCGGAACATATAATGCTCTTTTATTTGGACGAATGTGGCGAGAATGTCAAGTATTTCCCCGGGTTTCACTATCTTTCTGAACTTGACCCGGCTCAGGCCGCTCAGGTACGCGTCATCTTGCCTGGAAGCGGCAATAAGATCTGCAACCATTTTTAACTGGGCAATTCCCGGCAGGATCGGATTATCGGGAAAGTGCCCGGAAAACCAGGGCGATTGAGCATCGGTTGTCACCCGGGCGGCCAGCTCGTCTTTGGGCAATTGTCTCGTTTCGGTTTCGGCCGGCAAATTGTTCAAGGTATCGCAGCAAGTCCTGGTAAAGATCGATCCGGGCATGCCCGGTGCCGGCCCGGCGGTTCTGTTCTTCCTGAAAACAAAATAGCCTATACCACCGGGGGTAAAAATACGCAAGAAAGCCCTTGCTGCAAGAATAGGTTATCTGGCAAGAAATTCCCAGAGCGGCCCGGTATGCCCCCGGTCGTACATCTTCTTGACCGAGGCCGCGCTCTTTGCGCCGCCGGAGCCGATGAGCCAGTTGCTGCGCTTGCCCGCCCTTGCCGTAATCCGGGCGGCAATGGTGTCGCGGTCGATTGCCTCGGCCTGGTAAAAGAGGGGCTGCAGCAGATCTGTTTCCGGGCGGATCTTTCCTTCCTTAAGGGCAAGGTCGTAGAGATCGGTATGGGGATAGATCCGGATCCCGATGAAAAAAAACAGCACCGTCTTGTTGAGCCGTTCGATATGGTCAAGGGATTCCGCGACCGTGGCGGGGCATTCCCCCGGGCCACCCAGGAGGAAGTAATGGGCTACATGCAGTCCGGCGTCAAGGGCCTGTTTGTGGGCAACAAAGACCTCGTTGATGCCAAAGGGTTTCCGGTAGGTGGCCAGCATGGAAGAAGAAAGCGACTCGGTGCCGAATTCCACATGCTTGCAGCCGGCATCGGCCATGATGGAAAAATAATCAGTCGGCAATTTGAGCGGGGCAAAAAAACCGCCCCAGGGGATGGAAACACCAGCGGCTTTGAAAGCTTTGGCCACCTCCAGACTGTGGGCCACATCCGAATTAAAGGCCGAGTCGGTGAGAAAAAGATATCGTGCTCCGGCCTCCTGCAGATCCATGGCGGTCCTGGCCACCTCGGCTGGGGGGACCAGGCGGTGCTTTTTCCCCTCGAGATGGGGATAGGGGCAATAGATGCAGCTGAAAGAGCAGCCCCGTTTGCTCTGCAGATTCAGCATCCCCCCTTTTTTGAGGTAAAACCCGACATGGGAGGCTTGGGGCTGGAAGGCGCGCACCTGTATGCCGTTCCAGGGCTCGGGTGTTGCGGGAGAGAAACCAGGGGAGATCACCCCGGGAATCCGGGTCGGGTCCAACCCATGTTGCAGGGCCTCCACCAGCAGGCTGAATCTTTCCCCCTCGCCGATGATTCCGTAATCCACGCCCAGGGCGGCAAAAACCCGATCCGCCATAATGGTGAAGCCGCTGCCGCCGCAGACCAGCACCGCTTGGGAGCGCTCGCGCAGCCAGGCAACCAGCTTGCCGTAGGCATCGATAAAAAAGAGGGGCTCGCCCGCCTCGGTGTTGTCGATATTGCGGCAGGAGAGGCCGATGATCTCCGGAGAAAAATCAAGCAAAAGCGCTTCCAGCTCCGCCAGGGAGAGGACATTCAGGTCGGCGATCCTGACCTGATGCTCGCCGGAAACGCACCCCGCCACATAGTCCAGGCCGATGGGATAGACCGGATAGGGGACGGTGAGGGTGTTGGGCGAGACAAGCAGGATTCTCATGGCCGGGAGAATTCCATGGCGGAAAGATATCGGCCCAGGCCAAGCACCAGGATGGCAGGGTTGTTCGCCTCCAGCGCAAGATCATTGCCGGACAGCAACGGCCCGGGCACCTTGCCCGAGGAGAGGAAGGAGGCGGCCATGACCGCGGCCACGGCCGAGGCCGAGGCGAACTCCCCGGTAAATTCGCGGTAGCGGATGATCGGGGCCTGGAGTCCGGATTGGGCCAGGAACTCCGCCAGCTGCCCCTCGCCATCTTCCCGTACCGCCGCGGGGATGCCGGCCAGCAGGAGGGCATACTTGCCTTGCAGGGTCGGAACTCCGCCCAGAGCGGCGATCAGCGCCGTGATCCCCCCCTCGGCTGTGCTGCTCTGGTAAAAAGGAATCCGGGCCAGACATTGCGCGCCCGCTGCTTTTCTGCCCAGACAAAAGGCGCCGCCGCCGTCGGCCAACAGAGTTCCCGGGGCGATGGAGGGGTCGAGCAGGGGGGACAGTATCTGGTGTCCCTCGTCCGCGCCGAGGACGAGGGCGTTTTCCGGCCCCTCCGCCAGCATGAGGTCCGCGGCAAGCAGCGCCTGCTCAAAGGAGTAATCGCCGCCGCTGGCGGTGATATTGGCCCCGGCTGCCCCGAACAGGATGGCGGTTTGCCCGGCAGGCCCGTTGTGCACGGAGCCGACAAAGTCGGTGGGGCTGGGAAACTGTTCGCCGGAATCGGCGAGGCGGGCCAGAAAATCATGGGTTTCCGAGAGCGCGCCCCAGCCGGTTCCCATGAAGACGGCGGCGGGCTTTGCCTCGAATCCGGAAGCCTGGTGGGCGCTCAGGGCCAAGGACAGCGTCAGGCGCGGCAGCCGTTTCAGGCGGCGCACCAGGTTGGGCGGCAGGTTTGCC
This sequence comes from Deltaproteobacteria bacterium, assembly GCA_021822005.1. GTDB lineage: Bacteria > Desulfobacterota > Desulfobulbia > Desulfobulbales > Desulfurivibrionaceae > Thiovibrio. The sequence goes on from JAJZSH010000280.1 coordinate 3,173, forward strand.
GAGATGCCGGCAAGGTCCGCCGTGCCTGCCACCGGCAGACCCTGGGCAAGCAGGGCCATGGTGGCCGCGGTATCCCCGGCGCCGGTGAGGCAGGAAAAGCCGTGAATGGCCAGCCCGGCCTTGCCTTGCCCGGGAGCGGGCGGGGAAAAGCGGTCCGGTTTGGCAATCACCAGGCAGCCGTTGTTGCCGCCAAAGCCAAAGGAGTTGCTGAGCACGGCGTTGGCGGGCTGGGTGGCCGGCTGCATCAAAGGTGTCAGGCCGAGGGCGGGATCCGGATTCCGGCAACCGGTGTTGGCGGGCAGGAAGTCTTTGGCCACCGCGATTGTTGCCACCACCGCCTCGATGGCCCCGGAGGCGGCAAGGCTGTGGCCGGTTGCCCCTTTGATGGAGGAGAGCGGCGGCGGCGCGGCAAAGAGGGTGTTGACGGCTTTGGCCTCGGCCAGATCGTTTTCCGGGGTGCCGGTGCCGTGGAGACTGATGTAGCTGATCTCCGTGGGATGAAGACCGGCATCGGCAAGCGCCGCCTGCATGGCCATGAGCGCGCCCCGGCCCTCCGGGTGGGGCGCGGCCGGATGATAGGCATCGCAGGAAAGCCCGGCGCCGAGGAGTTCCGCCAGGGGGCGGTCCGGTTTTTCTGTGGTCAGCAGCAGCATGGCCGCGCCTTCGGCCACGGCCATGCCATGCCGGTCCGCGTCAAGAGGCCGGCAGCCCTGTCTGTCCACGAGCTGCAGGGAATGAAAGCCGAAATAGGTCAGGCGGCAGAGCGAATCCACCCCCCCGGCCAGAACCGTTTTCACTTGCCCGCTGCGCAGCATTGCCAGGGCCATGGCAATGGCCACGGCCCCGGAGGAACAGGCGGTGGAAACGGTCAGGGCCATGCCCCGGCAGCCGAGTTCTTGGGCAAGGTGCTCGGCGACACTGTGTAACCCGTGGTAGCGGTACAGCTCCTTGTTGCTCGCCTTGGCCCGGAGC
>JAJZSH010000017.1 GCA_021822005.1 Deltaproteobacteria bacterium
GAACGTGGAGGAGGCCCTGGCCTTTTTCGCCAAGGTCCCCCAGATCAAGGGCAAGCTGCAAACCCTGCTGGAGGTGGGGCTGTCCTATCTGGCCCTGGGCCAGTCTTCCGTGACCCTGTCCGGCGGCGAGGCGCAGCGGATAAAGCTGGCCAAGGAGTTGAGCAAAAGAAGCACCGGCAAAACCCTGTACATTATGGATGAACCGACAACCGGTCTCCATCCGGCGGACATCCAGCATCTCCTCCATGTGCTCAACCGGCTGGTGGAGAGCGGCAACACCGTGGTTATCATCGAACACAATCTCGATGTGATCAAAACCGCCGATCATCTCATCGACCTCGGCCCGGAGGGCGGGGATCAGGGCGGCGCCATTGTCGCCCAGGGCAGCCCCGAGGAGGTGGCCCGCGTTGGGGAATCGTACACCGGGCAATTTCTCAAGAAAATTCTGGCGGGACGGGTTTAGGCCGCAGCGCGAAGATCCTACACGCAGGCGGTTATACCATTTTTAAATCAAAGGTGAATTTGTAGGAGCGACCTCTGGTCGCGATCCGCCGAATATCGCAACCAGAGGTCGCTCCTACAGTGTCTTGGCTTCACTATTGAAATAGAAATGGAATTACCGGATGAAGTCCCGGTCGATTCGGCGAAAATTGCAAAAGAGCCGTTGAAGTTTCGGCATATTTCATTATAAAGAATGGAGTGCCATACTGAAGCAGGTTGCAACGTGGCGTTTGCCACAGAGAAACTCAAGACAAGGAATTACAAATCATGGCGGAAGAGAATAACGAGGGCGTTCAGGCGCCGCAACCACCTGTTTTCCGGTTGCAGAAGATGTACCTCAAGGATTTATCGTTTGAAAATCCCGAGGCTCCGGATGTTTTTTTGGCTAAAGGCGAACCCAAGGTTGACGTGAACCTGGGCTTGAAGCACCGGAAGCTGGAGACGGAAGATCATTATGAGGTCACCCTGGCCATTACCGCCAAGGTGACCAACAGCCAGACCGAGAAAACGCTTTTTATCATCGAGGTCGAGCATGCCGGGGTGTTTTTGCTGAAAAATATCCCTGAGGAGCATTTGCAGCCGGTATTGTCGGTGGAATGCGCGGCTCTGCTCTTTCCTTTCACCCGGCAGATAATCAGTCAGCTTTCGGTGGATGGCGGGTTTATCCCCTTCCTCATGGAGCCGATCAATTTTCATGCTCTGTATGAAAATTCAAAAAGGCAACAAGCGGCACAGGAGCAGGCGCAATAAGAGTTTTTGGCACAGAGCGTATCCCACACCCACAAAAAAGCCCGGCAATCGCCGGGCTTTTTTGTGGGGCATGATCGGTTGAAAATCAAAGAATCTTGGGCTGGAGCATGATGACCAGCTCGTTTTTCTTGGTGGACTTGGCAGAATGGGAGAAGAGATTGCCGATTATGGGAATATCGCCAAGGAAAGGAACCTTGTTGCTGCCGTCGGTGGTTTCTGCATTGTCAATAAGACCGCCAACCACCACCACTTGTCCGCTTTTGATGCGTACGGTGGTATTCATTTCCCGCAGCTTAATCCTGGGTACACCGATTTTGTTATTCCCCCCAACGATTTCGTAAGCAACCGTATCGCCAGCAAGCTTTGAGGTGACCGGGGTCAGGGTGAGGATAATTTCATCATTGTCCATGATGGTTGCAATCACCGACATACCGATACCGGACATGAGGGTTGCCGTTGTAATAGTATATGTCACCGTCCCTGTGGTGCCATCAATCCTGGACTCAATCTTATCGATATATTTTACACTGTCGCCCGCAGTGATGAGGCCTGGCTGGCCGTTCATGACGCTTAGTTTTGGATTGGCCAGCACAGAGGTATGCCCTTGGGTGTCGAGAAAATTAAGGGCAAGGGAGAAGGGATTGGCGTTAGAGGCAAGTGCGATCTTGCTCACTACCCGGCCACCGCTGTTGGCCTCGGCTGCATCGTAGATAATGCCGTTAGGGCCAAAAAGGGTGAAATTAACATTTTTGCCGGTCAGAAATTGAGTCCAGTCGATGCCGCGGCTAGAGGTATCGTCGATAGCGACTTCAACGATCTTCGCCTCGATGGAAATCTGCCGATACAGTTCCGTTTTCAAATTTTCAAGATAAACGGCAATCTTTTCAACGAGGGGCCTTGGCGCGGTCACGGTGATCAGGCCGATGGGCTTGTCAATGCTGTAATATCCTTTCCCTGCCTGGACATTGCGTTTGGTCGTTGCGGTGGCAGCTGGTGCGGCGGCGGGCGGTTGGGGAGAGCCAGCCTGAGGCGCGGAACCTGTTGCGGCGGCAGCAGGAGGAGGGACGGTTTCTTCCCAGATTTCAAGCATCTGGTCGAGGTTCTTCCTGACATTCTCCCAAATATCAAAATCGTTTTTCTCGCTGGTAAGCTGGATATTGCCCTTAAGGCCACTTGTTTGTGTGCCGCCTCCCAGCACATCCCCGCCGACCCCGGTGGCATATGAGGATTTCAAAAACGGCATGGCCACATGGAATTTCCGGGTTTCCCGGTACTTGACCACGATGGTATTGCCCTGAACTTCCTGGAAATAATCCTTTTGTCTAAGGATGTTTTCCAGTGACCTGAAAAAATCATCCTCGGCCCGGATATCCACATCCACCATGGCCATCTGGTCGACATCGCTTGCCCAGCTGATGTTCATGCCCTTTAAGGCGGCCAGCCGTTTCATGATGTCGCGCAGCGCCACCGGACCGGTATTGGAGGAAATATCGGCGCCAACCGGGATTGTAAGGCCTTCGGCATTCCCCGCCCCAATATTTTGGGCAGAAGTCTCTCCCAGCATATAAGCCGGTTTCTGGAAGCGGACCGGCAACTGGCCAACCTCCAGAGTCTTGGCCTGTTTTCCTGGCGCCGAAGCTTTTGCCGCAAGCGAATCTTGCGTTGTCTCGGTTTTGGCGGCAGGTGCGCAGGCGGTATTGAGCAGCAGGCAGATCGCTGCCCAGACAAATAAGGTAACTACGCTTTGAGGTTTCTTTTTCATGATGGCAGTCTTTATGCTTTTTTGAGGTGAAAAAAATTTCAGGGAAAAACCGAAAACGCCTCAACCTGTATGTTAAGCCGTTGCAACAAAATAACCTTACCATTTATTAAATGGCAAGAACGGCATAAAGAGCCGTAACGGAGCAGCACCGCTTACGCTGCTGTTAACGGCGATGGTTATTCCGTAACGACTCCTAATTTGCCGCGGCAATTCTTCCTTTGATGAACTGCTGCAAATCTTCCGGCACCGTGTAACCGGAAAGCAGAACAGCATTGTATGCCGCGACAGCCTGGGCGGAATGGCCAAGTTTATCAAGAATGCGGGCCTTGGCCACCAGGGTGTCAAGGGTATCCCCGAACAGGGTTTCATGTCTGGCAAGCAGGCTCAGAGCGCCATTATAACTCTGGTACTCTTCGGCAAAGGAAGCGTAGCTGATCAGCGCCTCGCTGGGAGGCGTTTCCCCGCTGACGGCCAGGTCAAAGTATGCTTTGGCCGCTTCTGTTTTTTTCATGTTGGCCGAGCCAATGGCAGCCTGGAGGGCGGCTCCTGCGTTGGCGGGCTCAAGGGTCAGCGTTGCCTTGGCATAGTGCACGGCCTTGGCATTCATCCCGAGCTGGGTAAGGCAGAGCGAGGCGATGCGGCTTGCAAGCTGGGCATTGTCCGGCCAGAGGCTGAAGGCTGATTCGTAGAGAGACAAGGCCTTCTCGAGCTGGCCGCTTTTTTCGGCGGCCGTGGCTTGCTGGATGAGGGTTTTCGCTTCGACAACCCCTTTGGGCGTCTCCAGGCGCTGTTTTACGGAGATGGCTTCAAGTTTTTCGCCTCCCTTGAAGGCAACTGCATCCGTGGCGGCTTTTGGCCAGTGGAACTGTTTGGATTTTGGTGAGATGACGATGGTGTTGAACCGTTCCTCTTTCTGCAGTTCCTTGAGGTTGAGGATGATGTCCAGGGCAAAGTCCCAGGGAATATCGTTGAGCGCAAGAGTCAGGGTGCCGCTGACCCCTTCGTCAACAACAATATTCTGGCCGCTGATTTCGCCAAAAAGCCTGAACACATTGTGGAGATCAATTTTGAAGAAATCCACGGTGATTTTTTGTTTTTCATATCCTGCAAAGCCAAGGCTGTCGGACTGGGCTTTTTCAGGGGATTTTTTGGCGGGGGCGGAAGCCGCTGCCGGGGCAGAGGCTTTTGGGGCGGGGGCCTTTTCCGGCGCGGGTTTTGCTTTTGGCTTTGCGCTGGAAAGCTTGGGGACGATCAGCTCAGCCGGGGGGGCTGTTGCGACCATCGCGCCTTCCGGGATTTCAGGGCTTGCCGTGGCAACAGGCGGCGGCATTTTCGGTTCTCCCTGCGGGACAAGGCCGGCAACGATTGGGGCGGTGGCGGATGACGACTCGGCTATTTTTATCAGCAAGCCGTCCGGCCTGTTTTCCACCTCATAGGGGAATAATTCGTTAAGTCCGGAATCAAAAACAATGCGCACCGCTGACTTGCGCTGAGCCGCCCGGATTTTTGCCAGGGCCGTTCCAACCGTGTGTTGCAGCATCTTTCCTGGAAGCGCGATGTTGGCAATGTCAATATACATTCTGGCCGGGCGGCCGCCGCCTTTAACGAGATGGGCCTTCTTAAAATCAGTGATCGGTCCGTTCGTTTTGATAAAGACGCGGGTCTCGGCCGGGTTGGTGGTGTCAATCTCAATGTCCTGGAGCAGGGAGGCCGGACGAGCCGGCGGGCTGGCAATGGTTGCGGGTTGCTGTTCCGCTTCGGTTTCGGTTGCCGTCTGCACGAGTTGGGGGGGCAGGGGCATTGTCTTTGCAAAACTGACGACAATATTGTTTCCCTTTCTTTCGATGGTATAGGCCGGGTCGTCGGAGAGGTAGATCTCCAGCCGGGCGATGGCCGGTTCCTGATCGGTCAAGGCGATATTTTTAATGTCCTGCACCGGCCCCTGCGGCAGATTTACCGGAATCGCCGCGGAGTCAACGAGTCTGGCATCGGCAATGTCCAGCACGATCCGCAGGGGATCGAAGAGCTCGTACATCGTGTAGGTGGGTGGCGTGCGCCCCTGGACAACCAGCTGCAAGCCATCGGCAGTCTGGTCAAGGGTAATGCCTGATATTGTGTAGGCCGCTTTTGCCTGGGAGGGAGAGGCGGTCTTTTGGGCAAAGGTTGTCCCGGTCACAAGAAAACAGAATATCATCAGCCCGGCAGAGATACATTTCAGGCGGGTAATAAGGGGTGTCATTATTTTTCTCCCTCTTTGCTTAAGATCATCTCAATTTTGCGGGATGTGCGTTCACCGGTCACATTCTTCACTTGCTCGATGATTACCTTGTCTTGGCTTATTTGTATAACTTCTCCGGTTTCCCCAATTTTTGTGCCCTTGCGGAGCACATAGCCAACGCCGGAGGAATCCTGCACCATGGCCAGTAATCCGCGCTTGCTTGAAACGATGGCGACCAGGGTCAACTGGGCTGGTTCAAATTTTTGTGTTCCCGTAAGTTCGGCCTTGGCCTTGGCCTCGGCCTTCATGATTTCCTGGGTGAGAAACGGGAAAAAGGGATCCGGTCTTTCGCGATTATACACAAAAGGCGGCGTTTGCCCGCTTGCAAGGGCTGTTTCCAACGCTTGGGCCGGATTGGCGGTGGCACCACTTGGCGTGACAGTTTCGGGCCGGGCAGAAGCAGTATTCCATGCGCCCACACAGCACACGCTTGCCACAAGGGCAACCGCGAGGAAAATATTTTTTGAGTAGACGCTGTTCATCATAATGAGTGGTTCTCGCCGAAGGCAACGGTTATCGCTCTGTAACCCTGTAATTCCAAGTTGTTTTCAAGGTGACCCTCTCCGTTCCGCCCTGAGCCTGTCGAAGGGCGGCATAAACGCCGTTAACACTGCTGCCATCTTGATGGCAAACCGGAATAATTTCGTGTTGCGGACCTGTTACTTCTTCCCTTTCACATCTTTCTTCGCGTTGGCTTCAACTTCAGCGGGATCGAGAAAGCGGTAGGTGACAAGTTGAAATGTTGAATTCAGGATCATTTCTCCGCCCGTCTGCTTTGGGGAATCCATCTTGATGTTGTTCACGGAGACAACACGGGGGAGCTTGCTGATCTTGTCAAGAAAAACGCCCACATTGTGGTATGGTCCCTGCACCGCGATATCCACTGGAATTTCCGCGTAAAATTGCTGCGGTTTTTCGGCAAGCGGCTTGAAGGAAAGAACATCCAGGCCCGAAGAGGTGGCCTGCCCGGAAATGGTGGTCAGGAGCGAGGGGATTTCTTTTTGATCGGGCAGCAACAGGGATGCCTCGGCAAACTGCCGTTGAACTTCCGCCATTTCCGCCTTGTGCTTGTCAAGGTCGCTGGCGGTTTTTTCTACTTTCCGGATTTCCTCTTCGATCCCGGCCTTTTTTGTTTCAAGGGTTTTTATTTCGCTGGTTTTCGGGGAATAGGCAAGAAAAAAGAAGGCCACGCACGGCAGGATGCAGGCCGCAACGGCGATCAGCATCTTTTGCCTCATCTCAAGGCGGCTTACCTTGCTGTCGAGAAACTTCTCAAGGCCCGCCTGGATTTTTTTTATGTCAAGCGCCATGGCTTCTCCCGCCCAAGGTGTTATTCCATTTCTAAATCAAGCGTTAACTTCGCCGCTTTGCTGCTGTCGGCTGCGCTGCGCGGCTCCTCGCCGTACTACCTGTACTGTCTCGTCGCTGCTCGCTTTGCCTTCGCGTTTCCATCTTGATTTAGAAACGGAATTAACTGTTCGGTGTGATAACATTTATTGTGAGGGAAAAAGATTTCAGCTTCTGCTTGGCAACGTCCGTCTGCGCAGAACTGGTCAATTCCGTTTTTTCAAAATACTCAGAGGCTTCCAGCTGCTGCATGTACTGGGCAATGGTTTCGTTATCCAGGGCAATGCCTTGCAGCTGCAAGCGTCCTGCGGACTGTTGCAGGGAGCTGAGCCACATGCGGCTTGTCGGGGTGCGTGACGCCACCTCATCGAGGACGCGCACCGTAACCTGGGCGCCGGCCTGGAGTTTTTTTACGGAGTCCAGCTTCTGCTCCACAAGCTGCTTCTCTTTTTTCAGGGTGTTGATCTGTTTCAGGATGGGCTGGTATGACTGCTTTTTTTTCTCAAGCGCAACAAGCTCATCCTGCAGGCTGGCAATCTTCCCGGCCAAGGCAAACCAGCCGACAGCAAGGACGAGCAACACCAGAACAAGGGCGGCGGAAAACCCCAGAAGCTCGGTCTTCAGGCGCTGTTTTTTTTTCAGCTGCCTGATCGGCAGGAGGTTGATGCGGATCATGCGGCTATACCTCCACCGGTCTTGTCGCCAGACCGGCAGCAAGGGTCATTTCCGGAGCAATGCTTTTCAGGTAGGAGGGATCAATGGTTCTGCCATCCACCGCCGCTTGCTTGAAAGGGTTGAAAATTTCCACAGGGATATCAGTCTCTTTTTTAAAGAACTCGGGGAGGCCCTGTATTTTTGCGCCGCCACCGCTCAGGACAATTTTCGAAATCGTTTCGTCCGGATGATTGGAATAATAAAAATCAATGGCCCGTTTCACCTCTGTTACCCACTGACTACAGGTATTCGCAAAAAGGCCTTCAAGTTCCTCCCGCTTTTCTTGAGAGATAATTTCCCCTGTTTTCAAGGCTTCAGCCTCTTCAAAGCTGACCCCAAAAAGATTTTCTATCTGCTCGGTCAACTGCCGGCTGCCAAGGACAACATCCCGCGCCAGAATTGAAGCGCCATGGGAGATGATATTGATGTTCATTTTTGAGGCGCCAATATCCACCAGGGCGACATTGTCCGCCAGGCCAAAATTTGCTTCAAAGGCGTTTTCCAGGGCAAAGGCATCCACGTCAACGACAACCGGCTGGAGGCCTGCCGCCCGCAACATGTTGAGATATCCGTCCACGACATCCCGTTTGGCCGCGACCAGCATGACATCCGTGCGGTCTTCGGTCGCGGTGTTCGTTTTCAGGTCCTGAAAATCCAGGTACACGTCTTCAATATCGAACGGGATATACTGCTCCGCCTCTGATTCGATGTGTTTTTCAAGCTCCTCTTCGGTCATCACGGCCAGATTTATTTTTTTGACGATGACGGAGTATCCTGAAATGGAGATGGCGACCTTTTTATTCTTGATTTTCAGGTTGCTGACCAGAGAGGTGATGACCTTGCCCACGGCCTCCGGGTCCTGCAGGGCGCCGTCCTCAAGAGAATCGGGGGGGAGCAGGGCGCTTCCCAGGGCTACGAGCTGATAGCCGTTGCCTGTTTCCGCCAGTTCACAGATCTTCACGGCATGGGAGCCAATATCAAGGCCGATGGAGAGTGTTTGCCTTTTGAGAAAAGGGATATGCAAGGATGGCAATTGTAATTTTTTGAAACCGGACTTGCCCATGAGCGCCCCGTGACCAAGATTTTCTGGCTGTGTACATCCGCAGACCGACATCGGTTGCCGCGCGAAATACTTTCTAACTGTGCTTGGTGATTATAATTTTATCTATTTTATTGCATTAGAGACACAAAAGAAACATGGTGTCAAGAATAAAGTAAGCGGTAGATCATGGATTTTTCTCATAAAAATTGAGTAATTGAACGGGAGAGCCGGGGGATGGGTTGATCGAAAAAACCTAAAAATACCGATATGTTGTGTTTTTCATAAATGGCTGCCACTACATGTGGTTCGTACTTCTGGGAATAATTCAGGATTATTATGGGCCGGGATCCAGAGAATTTCTTGGCCGGATACATTCCGCCCCTTGTATTTATTTCGGTCTTCGCTTATTTTGTGGCCACCTTTCCGGGTGATGGACCTGCCGCTGGACGGCTCTTGTATTCCCTGGATGAACAGATGGTGAGACGAGGATCAAACGTGTTGAAGAAAACTCCCGGCAAGGTCATGGAAAAATCTGTTGTGCGTGAATATGCCGAGGCAATCATTATTGCCTTGCTGCTTGCATTTTTCATCAGGACTTTTGTGGTGCAGGCTTTCAAGATCCCTTCCGGTTCCATGATCCCCACCCTGCTGATTGGCGATCACATTCTGGTCAATAAATTTGGCTATGGCGTGAAAAACCCCCTGAGCGGGGTCACCTGGATCGCCGTGGGTGATCCCCAGCGGCATGATGTCATTGTTTTTAAGTATCCGCAAAACCCTTCTCAGGATTTTATCAAGCGGGTTGTGGGGATCGCCGGGGACCGGGTTGAAATTGCGCGCAAAAAGGTATTTGTCAACGGAGAGCCTTTTGTCGAGCCAAACGCCGTGAATCTGGACGCGGAGATTCTTCCGTCTCCCAGGGACAATATGGGGCCGATAACCGTGCCGCCCGGTTCCGTCTTTGTCATGGGGGATAATCGTGACAACAGCCACGACAGCCGATTCTGGGGATTTGTTGACCTCAAGGCCATCAGGGGCAAGGCCTTTATGCTGTACTGGTCATGGGACAGTGCAGATTTTACGGTGCGCTGGAGCCGACTTGGCAAAATAATTCCTTAAGCCGTTGTTACGGATAAATTCATTATCCTGGTCGGCAAGAACGGCATAAAGAGCCGTAACGAAATAGCAACGGCTATTTCATTACGGCTCTTAAAAAAGTTCTGGACCAAAGGCGTCTGTTTTTTTTATTCTGAATTGATGCGGCGTTACTCCTCATATTTTCACGGAAAGAATCGTATGGATCCCGAGTACCGATTCAGCCACAAACATCTCCTTGGGCTTGCCGATCTTTCCGTGGAAGATATTCAGGCCGTTTTGCAGACAGCAGAATCGTTCAAGGAAATTTCTTCCCGATCCATAAAAAAAGTCCCGACCCTTCGCGGCAAAACCATTATCAATTTTTTCTTTGAGCCAAGCACCCGGACCCGCCTTTCTTTTGAGGTTGCCGCAAAGCGCATGAGCGCGGACACCTTTAACATCTCCAACTCCGGGAGCAGCATGGTGAAGGGGGAAACCCTCATTGACACCGCGCGGAATCTCGCCGCCATGAATCCGGATTGCATCATCTTCCGGCATCCCCGCTCAGGCTCGGCTCGCCTGCTGGCCGATCATATCAACGCCTCCGTGATCAATGCCGGGGACGGAACCCACGAGCATCCAAGCCAGGGCCTGCTCGACCTGATGACGGTCCGGGAAGCCAAGGGCGGGATCGCGGGTCTGAAAATCGCCATTATTGGAGATATAGCCCACAGCCGGGTGGCGCATTCAAATATCATCGGTTTCTCCAAGATGGGGGCGTCCGTCACGGTGAGCGGGCCGGCGACCCTGATCCCCCCCGGCATTGGGGAGCTGGGCGCCCAGGTCAGCCGGACGGTGATGGAGGCGGTTGATGGGGCCGACGTGATCATGGCCCTGCGGATTCAGAAAGAGCGGCAACAGGATCCACTGTTCCCGTCCCTGCGGGAATATGCGAAATTTTTTGGAGTTTCCCAAAAGGTGGTGAACGCCGCCTCGCCCGAGGCGATCATCATGCACCCCGGCCCGATAAACCGGGGGGTTGAGCTCGATCCCAAGCTTGCCGATGGCAGCCGTTCGGTGATTCTGGAACAGGTTACCAACGGGGTGGCTGTGCGGATGGCTTTGCTGTATCTGATAATGGGAGGCGATTAGCATGCCCGGACGTATTCTTTTAAAGAATGGGCGCGTGATTGATCCGGCGAACGGAATTGATCGGGTCCTTGATGTGCTGATCGTCGATGGCAGAATAAGCGCGGTGGCCCAGCCAGGCTCTCTTCCCGAGCAGGCAGGGGGCCTCGTGTATGACTTGGCGGAGAAGTGGATAGTGCCGGGGCTGATCGACATGCATGTGCATCTGCGTGAACCAGGCCAGGAGTACAAGGAAACCATCGAAACGGGAACCCGGGCCGCCGCGGCCGGGGGCTTTACCGCCGTGGCCGCCATGCCGAACACCAAACCGGTCAATGACAATCAGACCGTGACTCTGTTCATTCTGGCAAAGGCGGCGGAATATGGTTTTGCCAGGGTCTATCCGGTGGGGGCGATAAGCAGCGGGAGCAAAGGGGAACAACTCGCGGAGTTTGGCGAACTGCGTCAGGCCGGGGTGGTTGCCGTAACCGATGATGGCCTGCCGGTGGGCAACAGTCAGCTCATGCGCCGCGCCCTCGAGTATGCGGGCAACCACGATTTGCTGGTTATTTCCCATGCCGAGGAGCTGTCGCTCAGTCACAGTGGTGCGATGAACCATGGGTCGCTGGCCACCCGGCTCGGCCTGCGGGGAATCCCCCATGTCGCCGAAGAAATCATGGTGTATCGCGATCTGGCCCTGGCTGAATTTACCAGGCGGCCCATCCATATCGCCCACGTCAGCACGAGGGAGTCGCTGGCTCTGATCAGGAGGGCCAAGGAGAAAGGGGTGGCCGTTACCGCGGAAACAGCGCCGCATTATTTTACGCTCACCGAGATGGCGGTGGATGGCTATAACACCCTGGCGAAAATGAATCCTCCCCTGCGGACCGAGGCGGATGTCGCCGCGGTCCGGGAGGCTTTGCGGGACGGAACCCTGGACGCCATTGCCACGGATCATGCGCCGCATGGCGAGCTTGACAAGGATATGGAGTTTGATCTTGCGGCCAACGGCATAATCGGCCTGGAAACAGCGGTGCCGTTAACCTTGCGGCTTGTTCGGGAAAATCAGCTTGATGCCCGGAGGATGATTGAGCTGCTTTCGGTGAATCCGGCAAGGATTCTCGGGGTGGACGGCGGGACGCTTTCTGTGGGCGCACCGGCGGATATAGCGGTGATTGACCCGGAAAAGAAGTTTGTTTTTACCGGGGAGAACATTCTCTCCAAGAGCAGGAATTCTCCGTTTCTTGGCTGGGAGTTGCAGGGAAAGGCCGTGTTGACCATCCTGGACGGCAGGATAACCTGGCGGCAGGAAAGTGATTTCAGCTCTTGATGTCCAGCAGACTTCCAAGCATTTCATCCTCGACCTGCAGGGTTTTCAGGTTGGCCTGAAAAAAGCGGCGGCTTAACATCATGCCGGGCAACTCTTCGCCCAGCTCCACGTTTGATTTTTCAACCATGGTTTCTCCCCCGGATGTTTGTTCATATACCATCGGCCCGGGCGTCTGGATCTGCTGCACCACTGCCTCTATGCCCTGTGGTTCCTGTTCGTGCATGGTAACCCGCGTTTTTTTGTAGCCATCCGTATTGACGTTGGCCACATTATTGGCGTTTGATTCAATCTTTTTCTGGATGGCGGTCAGGCCGGAAAGTGCCGAATGGATGCCGGAAATCATGGGGTTGCCTCCTGGTGTTCTTGCGCAACATATATTTTTATCATATGTCCTTGTCGGCCTTTTTGGCAAGCAGCTTTATTTTTGTGGGTGGTAATGGGACAGTTTTACAGGTATATCTGATAGGAATGCGGCAGGTGCGCGCCGCCTGTTTTCTCTTCTGATGATGCACGATGAGGGTTGTTATGCCTTTTTATACCGCGCAGGATGTGGCCCGATTTTTTCTTAATCCGCTCTTCCCGGCATTTTTTATCGGGCTGGTCCTGCTGCTCAGGAAGCAGCGGACACGCTTCGGTCTGTTGCTGCTCCTGGCCTACCTCTATGGGGTCAGCATTCCCTATACTGCACAGATTATCATGGCCAGATGGTGGGTGGCGGATACGGTGGATCGGCAAAACACCTATGATGCCGCCGTGGTGCTGGGGGGGATGGTTGATTATAACTGGTATGTGCGACATTCGGCAGAGAACGAAAAAGAAATATTCAGATATCTGTCCGGCTACCAGCAACTGGGCCAGAGTTCAGGACGAATATTGATGGGGGTCGCCGCAGTAAAAAGCGGTCTGGCCGACACATTGCTCCTCAGCGATGTGAGTATCAAGGGCGTGAACGAGACTAGAATCTTGCTGAATTTTCTCCAACAACAGGGGATTGCGGAGCACAAGATCGCGGTGCATGGCAAGGTCAGGCACACCCTGGCCGAGGCAAAAAGCGTCAAGGCATACAGTGAGAACAATGGTATCAGGAGTATTCTGCTCATTACCTCTGCCAATCATATGCGGCGGGCGGCGGCGCTCTTTCGCAAGCAGGGCTTGAACCCGGCCCTGCTGTCTGTTTCGAGGGACAATACGCCCATAACCTGGGAGAGTTTTGTCCCTTCTGGAGATGGCCTGGAGGATACGTACGGGATGTTCTATGAGATTGTTGGCTACACCGCCTATTTGATCCAGGGTAAGCTGTAAACTGAAATGGAATAAGGCCTCTGTTTTCCGGGGCAAACCTTTCGCGGGCTTCGTGGCAAAAAAAATCCGGGGGAGATGCCATGCCGGAAGGACAGTATTTAGAATGATTATAGACGATCATCCTAAGTGATCAAAGACCTTCAGCTTCAGCCCCGGGGGTGGAATTTCTGGTGGGCGCTCTTGAGCCGGTTGCTGTCCACATGGGTGTAAATCTGAGTGGTGGCGATGTCGGCATGGCCCAGCATCATCTGCACGGAGCGGAGATCCGCGCCATGTTCCAGCAGGTGGGTGGCAAAGGAGTGGCGGAGCATGTGGGGGCTGATTTTCTTGCTGATTCCGGCCAGGCGGGCGGTCTGCTGGACGATCTGCCAGAAACGCAGACGGGTCATGGCCTTGCCGTGGCCGGTGACAAAAAGGAAATCGCTCGCTCTTTTTTTGAGGATCCGGGGGCGCGCGTCCCTGGTGTAGAGTTTGAGGTATTCGCGGGCCGCCTCGCCAAAGGGGATGAGCCGTTCCTTGGAGCCTTTGCCGAAAACCCGGACATAGCCGCCCATGAGGTTGACCCCGGCAAGGGGCAGATTGACCAGCTCCGAGACCCGCATACCGGTGGCATAGAGCAGGTGCAGCATGGCGTTATTGCGCAGGGCCAGAGAATCGCCATTGGCCGGGGGGGCAAGGAGCTGGTTTACCTCGGGGATGGTGAGCACCTTGGGGAGCGGCCGGCCCGGTTTGGGGAGATCCAGGACGGCGCAGGGATCGGTGTCGATGCATTTTTCCGCCAGGAGAAACCTGAAAAAAGCGCGCAACGATGAGATCCGGCGGGCATTGCTTCGGTTCGAGATGCCCTGGGTATGGCAATGGGCCAGATAGGCGCGGAGATGGCTGATTTCAATCTCGGCCAGCTGGGTGAGGCGGTTCGGGCGGAGAAAATCAAGAAAGGAGGCAAGATCAGCCTGATAGGCCAGAATGGTGTTGGCGGCCAGGCGGCGTTCCAAGGTGAGGTATTGGAGGAACTGATCGAGGAACGGCTCGGAAAAAAGAGACGCTCCGCCGGGTGAAGAGGAAGGAGACGGCGGCTGAGGCCGGACCCGGTCGGAGCGTGGGCAATTATCAGCAGGTTTTCCTCGTTTGCTGTTCATCTATCCAATGGGGCTAACGAACCAACGAGGAAGAGCGGCAAGTTAGTCGCGCTCGGTGCGCATCATGAGCTTGCGGAGTTTCCGTTTGGACTCGGCTTGCTTGCGACGGCGTTTGGCGCTGGGTTTTTCGTAGTACTCGCGGCGTTTGAGTTCTTTTTTCATCCCATCAAGCTGCATTTTTTTCTTGAGCAGCCGGATTGCCTGTTCGATATCCCCTCTTACCTCTATTTCGATCATGATTTCTCCAGTATGCGGGTTGCAACGTCACGGTTCAGAATTTTTCAGCCAACGCCTGTTTCAGAAGGAATTGAAATGGCGCAGATTTTTAAGCCGTTGGAACAAAATATGACCATTGATGAAATGGCAAGAACGGCATAAGGAGCCGTAACGGAATGGTTAAAAGAACAATGATTATTCCGTAACGGCTCCTAAAAAGAAACTATTTATATAGCCGATCATTGCTCTGATTGTCAAATATTTTTTTCTCGCAAGGCCTGGGGAGGAAAGATCTTGCCTGGATTGAGAATGTTGTGCGGGTCAAACAGGTTTTTGATTTGTCGCATGAGGGTGAGGGTCGGCTGGTCAAGCTCCATGGGCAGATACGCCGCCTTGGTGAGGCCAACGCCATGTTCGCCGGACAGGGTGCCTCCCAGGCGCAGCACCTCCTCAAAAAGAAGCTGTTTGGCGGTATTGGCCTGGCGCACCTCCTGGGGAACATTCCTGTCGAGCATGATATTGACATGGATATTGCCGTCTCCGGCGTGGCCGAAGGTGAAGATGACGACCCCGAGATCCCGGCTCAAGGCCTCGGTGCAGGAGACCAGCTGAGGCAGGCGGCTGCGGGGAACCACCACGTCTTCGCTCATCTTATGGGGCTTGAGGCTGAAGGCCGAAGGGGAGATGGCGCGGCGGGCAGCCCAGAGCTGATGGGCCTCGTCCGCGCTTTCGGCGGCGCGGCTTTGGATGATCCCCGGCTGGGTCTGCAAAAACTCCGTCAGTTGGCGAGTGGCCAGGGAAACGGCATCCCGCTGGCCGTCAAGCTCGATCAGGAGAAGCGCTCCACCCTCTTCCGGCAAGGGGAAGGGCAGTTTGTCCCGGACAATGGCCAGAGCGGTTCGGTCCATGTATTCCAGGGTGCAGGGCGTATGGTGGGCGAGAATGGTTGCCACCAGGCTGGTTGCCTCGACCATGCCGCGACAGAGAACCAGCAGCGTGGTGCGGGCCTCCGGGGCAGGAAGGAGCTTTACCGTGATTTGGGTGATGACGGCCAGGGTTCCTTCGGAGCCCACCAGCAACCGGGTAAGATCGTAGCCCACCACCCCCTTGGCGGTTCTGACCCCGGTATGGATGATGCGGCCATCGGGCAGCACCGCTTCCAGGCCAAGGACATAATCGCGGGTCACCCCATACTTCACCGCGCTCGGGCCGCCTGCGCACTCGGCGACATTGCCGCCCATGGTGCAGAACTCCAGGCTGGCCGGGTCCGGCGGGTAATAGAGGCCGTGCCTGCCCGCCTCTTTGCGCAGATCTCCGGTGATGACGCCTGGCTCGACCACGGCGATCTGATTGTCCCGGTCGATTTCAAGGATGCGGTTCAGGCGGCCCATGACCATGACCAGGCCACTCGCCACCGGCAAGGCGCCGCCGGTCATGCCGGTGCCCGCCCCCCGCGGCACCACGGGAAACGGGGTGGCGGAGGCCAGCTGCATGATGCGGCAAATTTCCTCGGTGGAGCCGGGAAAGACCACGGCTGCGGGAGGATATTCCTGGCCGGTGCCGTCATAGGAATAACAGGCCAGCTCTTCCGGGACCGTGGTCACCTGGTCCTGGCCGACAATTTCCCGCAGTCGGAGGATGGTGTGCTGGTTCATTTGGTGTTTTCCGCTTGGCAGGAGTTTTTCCGGCAGATTGCAAAAATCCCTACAAAATAAACAGGGAACTTATTATAAGGATACGTGTTCAGCAGGCGCCGCCATTTTTGTCCGGCTCCCGCGTTTGCAGCATGATTCTTTACAAAAAAGTACGCAACTATTCGGAAAAAAGCTATGGAAAAGAAGATTCGTCTGGCCCTTGTCGCCGGGGGCAAATCCGGCGAGCGCGAGGTTTCGCTGGCCGGGGCCAAAGAGGTGGAACAGGCGCTCAGTCGGGAAAAATATGAGGTCCGCCGCTATGACCCGGCCACGGACCTGGCCCGGCTGGCTGCGGATGCCGGAAAGATTGATATGGCCTTTATCCTGCTCCATGGTCCCTTGGGAGAGGACGGCACCATGCAGGGCTTTCTCGATCTGCTGGGGATTCCCTACCAGGGGGCCGGGGTCCTGGGCAGCGCCCTGGCCATGGACAAGAACCTGGCCAAGATCCTCTACCAACAGGCCGGGCTCACCGTGGCACCCTGGGAGATGGCGCAGCCGGAAGATCAAAAGAATCCCCGCCGCCTGCTGGAGCACCTTTCCTTGCCGGTGGTCATCAAGCCCCTCCGCCAGGGCTCCAGCCTGGGGATGAGCCTGGCCCGGAGCGAGGAGGAACTGGTCCAGGGGCTGGCCAAGGCCTGTACCTTTGACAGCGAGGTCATGGTTGAACAGTATGTGCGGGGCCGGGAGATCACCGGCGGGGCGCTGGGCAACAAGGAACTCACCGCCCTGCCCCTGGTCGAGATTATCCCGGGCGAGGAGTACGCCTTTTTTGATTATCAGGCCAAGTACCAGCCGGGCGCTTCCCGGGAGGTCTGTCCGGCGGAATTGCCGCCCGAGGTAACCGCCAGGGCTCAGGAAATCGCGCTGGCAGCGCACCGGGCCTTGCAGCTCAAGGGGTACAGCCGGACAGACATGATTGTCGCCGATGATGGCATCTATGTGCTTGAGACCAACACCATCCCGGGGATGACCCCGACCAGCCTGCTGCCCCAGGCTGCGGCCGCTCATGGTTTGTCCTTCCCGGACCTGCTCGACCGGTTGATCGAGCTGGCCTTGGCAGGGAGATGAGCCCGGCATCAGATTTTTTGAAACAAAACGGATAGATTTGCTTGCTATACGTTATAAAGAGGTACGACAAGACCCCGGCGGGATACTTGCCGGCAAGCCGTCGTTCAAAAATAGCAGTGTTAACGGCGACCGCAACGAACTGGGAACCTTAGCAGTGTTAACGGGGATGGTTATTTTGTAACGGCTCCTGAATCCAGCGGAGTTAGCTGTCTTGACAGAGTGTGCGCCGGGAAACGCAGGGTTTGCCGCCCTGATTGTCGAGGATGACCAGGCTGTTTGCGATCTTTTGCAAAGGATCGTGGAAAGCCTGGGCTACACCGCTGTTGTCTGCACCACCACCGCCTCGGCTATAGCGGCCTTTACCGCGGGTTCTCCGCATCTTATTCTCATGGACTGGCTACTGCCGGACATGGACGGCCTGGAACTCTGCAGGGCATTCCGCACCTCCGAACGGGGGAAATACCTCACCATCCTGATGATTTCCGGCAAAGACAGCCCGGAGGATATTGCCACGGCCATTGCCGCCGGGGTTAATTATTTCATGGCCAAGCCTGTTGAAAGGAAGGTCCTCGATATCTGGCTGTCCGCTGCCGCTCAGCATGTGCGGGATTGCCTGCAACGGGAAGGGGCTGACCTGGCCTTGGCCAAAATCCAGGAAGAGCTGGTGGACAACAACCTCCAGCTGGAAGAGGCCCTGAGCCGGGCCAATGCCATGGCCATGGAGGCGGAGCAGGCCTACATTGAAATCAACCAGATATTCAAGACCGTTGCCGGGGGCATTATCCTGGTGGACAAGCATTGCAATATCCTGCGCTGCAACGATTCGTTCCTGCGCATGGCCGGAGTGGGCCGGGAGAAGGTGCATGATCACAAGTGCTACGAGATTTTTCATTCATGCCTGTGCAATACCGAGGAATGCCCTCTGCGGCGGATCAGGAAAGGGGAAAAACGCATTGAAAGCGAGATAGAGAAGGAAGATCCGGATGGGAGGACGGTCTATTACAGTATTATTTCCACGCCGTTCAAGGGGCCATCCGGGGATCTGCTCGGGGTTGTCGAGCATATCACCGATATCACCGAACGGGTCAAGGCCGAAAAGGCCCTGGCCGAAAGCGAACGCCGCTATAAGGAGCTGAGCTTGATCGATGAGTTGACCAGGCTTTTTAACAAGCGGTATTTCAACACGCACCTGCAGCTCGAGGTTGAGCGGGCCAACCGGCATGGCCATCCGCTCTCCCTGCTGCTGCTGGATATCGACAATTTCAAGCACCATAATGACACTTACGGGCATGCGGATGGCGACCGGGTTCTGGCCCGGCTGGGTCAGGTGATCGCCGAGTCGCTTCGGGTCAATGACGTTCCCTGCCGGTACGGCGGGGAGGAATTCACCATCATCCTGCCGGTGACCAGCGGCGAACAGGCGACCGTGGTGGCGGAGCGGATCAGAACCCGTTTTGCCGGGGAGATTTTTCAACCGACCCCCCAGGAAACGGTGCGGAAAACAGTGAGCATTGGCGTAACCCAATACCGGGCGGGGGAAAGCGGGCAGAGCCTGCTGGAGCGGGCCGACCAGAACATGTACGAGGCCAAGCAGAGCGGCAAGAACCGGTATGTCTTGAAATGAACACTCCCCTCAAGGTGCGGGAGATCAAGCCGCCCTTATCTGTCCGTTAAAATCTTTTTTCAAAATAGGGCGCAAGCACCTTGGGAATGGCGATGGTGCCATCACCCTGCTGGTAGTTTTCAAAAATGGCGGCCAAGGTCCGTCCGACGGCAAGGCCGCTGCCGTTCAGGGTATGGACCAGACCGCTTTTGTTCCGGCCCTTGGGCCGATACCTGATCCCGCCCCGCCGGGCCTGAAACTCCCCGAAATTACTGCAGGAGGATATCTCCCGGTAGGTATTCTGGGCGGGCATCCACACCTCGATATCGTAGGTCTTGTTGGCGGAAAAGCCAAGATCGCCGCTGCAGAGCTGCACCACCCGGTAGGGCAGCTCCAGCAGCTGCAACACCTCTTCCGCGTCCGCCAGCAGGCTTTCCAGCTCGGCGCTGGAGGTTTCCGGGGTGGTGAATTTCACCAGCTCCACCTTGTCGAACTGGTGCTGGCGGATAAGCCCCCTGGTATCCCGGCCAGAGGCGCCGGCCTCGGAACGGAAGCAGGGGGTGTAGGCCGTGTACTTGATGGGGAGCTCGTGCTCGGCCAGGGTTTCGTCCCGGTGCAGGTTGGTCACCGGCACCTCGGCGGTGGGGATCAGCCACAGATCCCAGTCCTTGATGCGGAAGAGATCCGCCTCGAATTTCGGCAGCTGGCCGGTGGCGGTCATGGCCTGGGAATTGACCAGAAACGGGGGGAGGATCTCGGTGTAGCCGTGTTTCTGGGTGTGGAGATCGAGCATGAAGTTGATCAGGGCGCGCTCCAGGCGGGAGGCAAAGCCCTTGAGCACGGCAAAGCGGGCTCCGGCAAGCTTGGCTGCCCGTGCAAAATCGATGACCCCGGCGGCTTCGCCCAGCTCATGGTGGGCTTTGGCCGCAAAGGCGAATTGCGGCACCGTGCCCCAGCGCTTGATTTCCAGGTTGTCCTTGTCGTCTGCGCCACGGGGCACGGAATCGTCGCAGAGGTTGGGCAGGGTCAGGACGATGCTCTGGAGATCTTCCTCCAGGGCGACAAGCTCGTTTTCGATCTCCTTGATCCGGTCTCCCACCTGACGCATCTCGGCCATGGGTCCTTCGGCGTCACCCCCCGCCTTTTTCAGGTTGCCGATTTCCTGGGAAGCGGTTTTGCGTTTGTTGCGCAGCGATTCCACCTCGGAGAGCAGGGTGCGGCGTCTTTGGTCGATGGCGGCAAAATCGTCAATGCGGGAATCGGTGATTCCCCGGAAGGCGAGTTTTTCTTTGACGAGATCCAGGTTTTCCCTGATAAAACGCAATTCAAGCATGGATAACCTCTTTAAGTCTGTTGCATTGTTTGCAATTGTTCTGTCAGAGGGGGTTGTATCACGGCGCATGGCAGAAATCAAGAGGACGCGGGCTTGCCCATGTTCAGAGAAAGTCCGGGGCGCAGAGGCGCAGGGAGACATCCTCCCCGGCCAGCAGATGCTTCCGGCTGGGCGGCAGATGGATGATGGCGTTGGCCGTCTCGTTTTTGCGGGAGGGTCGGGCGGTGAGGGTCTTGCCGGTCAGGCGGGCCACCGCGCCTTTCAGGTTGAGCAGCCCTGTTTTTTTTAAGATTACAGGGGTGGTCAGGGTGGCGCGCAGGAGCGGGGGCAAGGGGCGACGCTGCCCCTGCATCGTGCGCAAGGCCGGCAGGACAAGCTCGTGAAAGAGCAGGAAGACCGCGGGCGGCGGGCCCGGCAGGGCGAAGATCGGCTTGCCGTTGCAGAGGCCGAACATGGTTGACCGGCCAGGGCGGACCGCCAATGCGGTGTACACAGGGCGAATCCCGAGTTTGGCAAAGGCCTGGGGCAAGAGATCGTAGTTGCCCGGCCCCATGCCGCCGGTGGTGACCACGGCCTGGGACGGACCGTGCAAGGCTTCTTTCAGGGTGGCGACAATCCTGTCGCAGTCATCGGCCACCAGGCCAAGATCGCGGGAATCCGCCCCCGCGCCCCTGATGAGGGAGGCGAGCAGAAAACGGTTGCCGCCGATGATCTGGCCGGTTTCCGGGGTGTCCGCCGTATCGAGCAATTCGCTGCCCGTGCAGATGATGGCCAGTTCCGGGCGTCCAACCACGGAAACCTGGGCCAGGCCGCTTTCGGCAAGGAGCGGGAGGTGCTGGGCCTCGATCTTGGCCCCGGCCCGGACAATGGTTTGCCCGGCGGCGAGGTCCGTGCCTCTGGCGCGAACGAAGGCGCCGGGACGGGGCGGACTGTCCACCAGCACCACGGCCCCTTTTTTCAGGCAGCGCTCAAAGGGGACAACCTGATTTGCCCCGGGCGGCAGGGCGCCGCCGGTCATGATCGCGATGGCGGTTTTTCGGGAAAGCCTTGGCAGGTCGGTGGCGCCCGCGGCAATCTCGCCTGTTACCGTTAATGTTACCGGGTCTGCGTCGCCGGTCAGATCGCGGCTGTTGACGGCATAGCCGTCCATGGCGGAGCGGGCAAAGTCCGGCACCGCACGGGCGGCCTTGATTGCTTGGGCGGCAGA
>JAJZSH010000281.1 GCA_021822005.1 Deltaproteobacteria bacterium
AGGCCTGGGAGGAGCTGAACCGGCAGAATCGCATCCTCTCCCGCGACTGGAACGACTACTCGGCGGACAAGGTGGTGTTTCAGCCCAAACAGATGAGCCCGGACCGGTTGCAGGGGTTGCTCGATTATGCCTGGAACACCTTTTACCAGGATGAATCGCAAAAGTTCAAGATGGTGAAGCTGTTCCAGCAGGTGGTGAAAAAGGAGATGGCGGACGACACCTTCCAGCCGAGGGACAGAAGCCTTGCCGGACACTCCTTTGGCCGGGATGCGGGCAGATAGGATTTGATAGATTACAGGGGGAAAGAGATATGTCCCTATTCTTTATAGTCAACTGTTGAGCACTCCAGCCGCATACTTATTATTGACAATATGTAGCCACGTGGCTACAGTCATTCCATGATCGAAATACGGAAAACCGATCTCTTCGCACATTGGCTTGATGAACTTCGTGATATCCAAGCGAGAGCGCGTGTTCAATCAAGGATTGAGCGGCTTGCTGCGGGAAATCCCGGAGATGTTGAGCCGGTTGGCGAGGGTGTCTCCGAATTGCGGATCAATTACGGTCCCGGCTATCGGGTGTATTTTAAACAGCGGGGGCGTGAGCTGATTATTCTCTTAGCTGGAGGCGATAAAAGAACTCAAGCCAAAGACATTAAAACAGCCTTACGTCTCGCTCGCAACCTTCTGGAGTAACCACCATGACTAAAACAGCTACCACTCGCTATGACGTTGCAGAACATCTCAGAACGCAAGAGGAAATGGCTGCTTACCTGGAAGCCTGCCTCGAAGAAGCAAATGGCGACGCCAGTTTTATTGCCAAAGCTCTTGGTGACATCGCCCGCGCCAAAGGTATGTCCCAAGTTGCTCGGGATGCAGGACTGTCCCGCGAAAGCCTTTATAAGGCACTTTCCGGTGAACGTAGCCCAGGCTTCGATACCATTTTGAAGGTCATCCGCGCCCTCGGTCTAAAGTTGCATGCACAACCCGCTCATTCATGAACAAGGGGGACAATCGGGGTCATGCCACCTTTTGTCAGGTTGAATCGCAAAAGTTCAAGATGGTGAAGCTGTTCTACTGATATTTTCGCCAGTTCTATCACGCGTTCCCCGACCGGGTGCAGATTCCCCACTCAGCGGGTGGAGAATCCGGTGTTTCTCGAAAAATCCACCCCCAAGGTGGGGAATTACCGGATACGTTAAAAACTCGCCCACGGGGCGCTGAATCCCAAGGAAATTAGGGACACTTCCCAAATTAGGAATATCGTAACCACCTGTTCATGCTGAATAATGACCAAAACATCCAAGCCCTGCTGGCGGGGCCAAAATTTCCGGACCGGGAGTTCATCCGCTCCGGCGCCACCTTCGGCGAGGTCTATGCCATGGCGGCCGGGCTGCGCGCCGTCCTGGCTGGTCCCGAATATCAGGGTGCCTCCGTCTGTCTGGCCGTGGACGACAGGGCGGTCATGGCCGCTGTCCTGCTGGCCGCCATGGCCGGCGGTCCGACCCTGCTTCTGCCCTACGCCTTTTCCGCCCAGGCCCTGGCCCGGATGCAGCAGCGCACCGGCTTTACCACGGCCATTGCCGATACCGACCGGAACCTGCCTCCAGGCACCACGATCATCCGCCCGCCGGCAGGAACCCCGGTTGAGTGTGCAACCTGCGCCCGGATATCGCCGCAAGCGGAATTGCTCAGGATCTTCACCGGCGGCTCCACCGGCACGCCGCAGATCTGGGCGAAAACAGGAGAGAATCTTTTCGGCGAGGGATTTTCCCTGGCCCGCCACTTTGCCGTAACGGAAAAAGACTGCCTGGTCGCCACCGTGCCCCCCTACCATATCTACGGCCTGCTCTTCTCCGTTATCCTGCCCCTGGTCTCGGGGGCATCGGTCGGCATGGCTACCCCCTCTTTCCCCGGGGAGATCGGTGAGGTGATCCAGGAACAGGGAGCCACGCTTCTTGCCGGCATCCCCCCCCATTACCGGGCCCTGCGGGGGAAAACGATCGCGGGATCCTCCCTCCGGCTGGCCTTCTCCTCCGCCGGGATGCTGGACGCGGAAGACAACGAGGCCTTCTCCCGCCTGAATGACGTAGGCATTGTCGAGGTGTACGGGTCCACGGAAACGGGCGGCATCGCCACCAGAAACAGGCACTTGGGCGAGACCGCATTCACCGCCTTCCCGGATGTTTCCTGGCAGATCAAAGAAGAGCGCCTCTGCGTGCGCTCCCCCTTTCTCTCCCCCGAGCTGCCCGTGGCCGGCGACGGCTTTTTCACCACCGGCGACCGGGTGGAACGAAGCGGAACAAGCCAATTTATCCTCAAGGGACGGGTGGACGGGGTGACCAAGGTGGGGGGCAAACGGGTGGATCTGGAAGAGGTCCGCGCCGTCATCAAAAAAGTGCCCAAGGTCAGCGACTGCGTGGTCATGGCCCTGCCCGACTCCGGGGGGAGGGAGCACCGGATTGTGGCCCTGGTCCAGGGGGCCGAAGTGGAGATGAATCTACTCCGGCAAACCCTGGCCGATTCCCTGGAATTCTATGCCCTGCCGCGAGTGCTCAAGACGATCAACCGGATTCCGCTGCAAGAAAACGGCAAATACGACCGGGATGCCATTATCCAGTTTCTGGAGACATGAGCAGCATGCGCAATGCCTTTGCCAGCGGTTATGAAAACCTGTCGGCCTGGGCCGACCTCCTGGACCGGATCAACGTCTTTCCCGTGGCTGACGGCGACACCGGGGCCAATCTGCGCATCAGCCTGGCCCCCTTGCGTGACGGCACGGCCGATACGACGCAAATCCTGAACCTGCTGGCCCGCTGCGCCACCGGCAACTCCGGCAATATCGCCGCCGCCTTTTTTCAGGAATTTTGCCAGGCGAAAAGCTTTGCCGAGCTGGCCGAAAAGGCGGCGCTGGGCAGGGCCAAGGCCTGGCAGGCCCTGGCCAAACCCCAAGCCGGCACCATGCTCAATGTCTTTGACTGCCTGGCCGCAAGCCTTGCGGGCCAAACGGACCCGGTTTTGCTCTATCCCCTGCTCTGCAAGGAGCTGCAAGAGACGGTCCTTGCCACCTCCCAGCTGCTGCCCGATCTCCGGGAGGCAGGCGTCGTCGATGCCGGAGCGCTCGGCATGTATGTCTTTTTTGAGGGGTTTTTCCGGCAGCTTGCGGGAAAGCAGGCCATGTCCGCCCCCATCCCGGAACTCTTTGCCGGCAGGCTTGCGATCAGCAATGATTTTCAGGCCGTACCCACCGGCTGTTTTTGCGTGAATGCCCTCATTCACACCAGCGACAAGCAGACGGCCGCCGGGGAAGTGCTGGCACAACTGGGGCAAAGCGTGGTCGTGCTCCCGGCGGAATCCGGCTTCAAGGTGCACATCCATACGGCGGATCGGCAGCTGTTGCGCACCCAGCTTTCCACGCTGGGCGAGATTGTTGACTGGTCCGATGAGGCCATGGACGCAGGCAGTATTCCCGGCCCCGGGAAAAGGCAGGCCATCCACCTCATGACCGATGGGGCCGGCTCCCTGAGCAGGGAGATGGCACAACGCCACGGCATCACCCTGCTGGACAGCTATATCCTGGCCCAGGGCCAAAGCAGGCCGGAAAGCCTGCACGCGCCAGGAGAGATCTATGGACTGATGCGGGAGGGCGTAAAGGTCACCACCGCCCAAGCCTCTACCTTTGAGCGGCATCAGCACTATCAGAGCGTCTGCCAGCAGTTCGGCCGCACCCTCTACCTCTGCGTGGGTTCCGCCTTTACGGGCAACCATGACCTTGCCCGGCGCTGGAAAGAAGAACACGATCCGGACAACCTGCTGGAGGTCGTGGACAGCGGCGCCGCCTCCGGCAGGTTGGGCCTTGTTGCCCTGCTTGCCGCCCGCTGTGCGGCACAAGCCACGGACCCGGAAGAGGTTATCCGCTTTGTGCAAAAAACCCTGCGCGACTGTGAAGAGTATGTCTTTATTGACGAGCTGCGCTACCTTGCGGCCGGCGGCAGGATTTCCCGGGCAGGGGGATTTTTCGCTGATCTGCTCCAGATGAAGCCCGTGATCAGTCCGACCAGCGAGGGGGTGCGCAAGGTGGGCGTTGTCCGCAGCAGAGAGGGACAGCTCG
>JAJZSH010000282.1 GCA_021822005.1 Deltaproteobacteria bacterium
AAAGAACCACCGAGGCCATGGTAATCAAGCCCCAACGCTTGCAGGAATTCATTACCACCCCCACCCTGCTGGTGGGTGATGGTCTGCCCCTGTATGGCCACATGCTCAAGGAGCTGCTGGGGGAATCCGCCTGTCTTGCTCCCGCGGAGATCTGTTTTGCCAGGGCAGCGAGCATTGGTTCCGCGGCCTGGCATCTTTTCCGGCAGGGCTCCTTCCTGGACCCGGCCACGGCTGTGCCCATCTATGTCCGGGCCTCGGACGCGGAACTGCAATTTGGTGAAAAAAAGGGGATAAAGAGGTAGACGGAAGATGGTGTCCAATTGCATTTCTCGTTAAAAAGATGATTTTGTAGGAGCGGCCTTGGCCTTGGCCGCGATAACCACTTTTTATCGAGAATTGGAATAAGACGACGACACGACAGGGGTAAATAACCCTGTTCTGAAACTAAGAATCAGAACCCAAACTCGGACAACAGATCATCGACCAGATCCTGTTTGAGGGAAGAAGGAGCGCTGAGGGCGTGGACCCCACGCAGCAGCTCCTTCTTTTTTTCCAGGTTTTCCTGGGAACCATCCTTCTTGATGTTGAGAATCACCAGAACCTCGATGAGCCAGTCACGGATCTGGTTGAGATCAACGATGATTTTCTCCATCTTCTGCCGGGCAACATCCTGGTAGGACTGGGAAGCGATTATATCGTACAGGGCGGCCTTCATCTCGACAATGGCCGCCCTGGCCTGGGCGTTATCCCCGCCTGTCTGGCGAAGCATGTTCTCAAGCTCCTCGACATGCATGATAATCCTGTCGGACTTATCAAGAACAGCGCCGGTGGACTGCTCCATGAGCTGCACCACATCCTGGGCGTGAATCAGCACAAAGGGCGCCTGTTCGCCGGCGTTGGCCAAGGGTGCCTGCGCGGTCTTCATGTTGACCAGCATGGCGTTGATCTTCTTGGCCAGCAAGGAAAGCACGCCCTCGGCGTCAACCTCGGGCACGTCGCCCTTGTAATCTCCCCGCAGGAAAGAATCGGTGATCTCCACCAGGGAGGCAATGCTTTTTTCAAAATGTGAATTGTCGATCTTTGCCATGCGAAGAGGTTACACCTTTCAAAACACGAATAAATTCAATACGTTAATCGCAAATCACGATACTTTTCAGCCATTGTAGCGGAATACCGGATGGAAATCAATGAGGATGACTTGTTTTCACCCGAAAAACCAGGAATTATAACGCGATTCCGGCAAGAAAACACCCTGCGCAGACTGCCACTCCGACTCCGAGGTTATCGGTACCGCGCCACAATTTCATAAAATTTCTTTTTCGCGGCATACATCTGCCTGTCCGCCTCTTTCATCAGGGTCTCCGGAGGATGCCTGTCCGTGCCGGCCTTGCCCAGACTGAGCGTGACCGGAAATTCCCCGCCATCCGGCAAGGGAAGGTTGAGCCCGGAAAAAACCTGGCCTTGCAGACGGTCAACAAAATGACCGGCCTCCTCCTCGGTGCTGTTGGTGAGCAGAACAACAAATTCGTCGCCACCGGTTCTGGCGGCAATATCGGTATTGCGCAGGGTCTTCCGCAAGGCCCCGGCAACAGCAACGATGAGCTGGTCGCCGATCTCATGTCCATACTGGTCATTGAGTTTTTTCAGCTGGTTGACATCCCCCAGCACCAACGCGTGATGAACCCCGTATCTGTCGAATTTTTCCTGCTCTTCCTCCAGGGCCTGCCCCAGATAGCCCCGGTTGAAGAGACCGGTCAGGGCATCCCTGTTCGCCTTTTCCTCAAGCTGGCGCAGAAGCAGCTGATTCTGAAAGTAGGAGCCAAGGGGCTCTGTGACCAGCCGCAGCAAACTCAGCTCTTCCGCCCCAGGCTCACCCTCCAGCAGCACCAGGCCAACCCGCTGTTCCTGGGCGCCCACCAGGGGAACCTGCCCGCTCTTCCGCCAGGGCAAATCCGTATCGGCCACCAGGCTCCCGGCCTTGAACTGTTGCAGATCCCTGGCCAGACAGGCCTTGGTCACCGCCTTCCACTCCGCGTCCATCATCCCGCGCTGATGGGAAAGCCAGATATTCCCGGCCCGGACGTCATTTACTATGATTGCAGCGGCCCCGGCATGAAGCTTCGGCAAGATTGTATCAAGAAAATAATCGGCAACCTGCCGGACATCATTTTCCTTCTGCAAATAGGCGCCAAAATCAGCAAGGAGCGAAAGCATTTTGTTTTTGCTGTCAACTTCCTCCCGTTGCGCCCTGATCCGCCCGATCAGACCGACCTGCCTGGTTGTGTCCCGCAGGAGAAGAAGCCCCCCCCGGCCATTGGGCGCCACCGAAAAGATTTCCGTATAAAATCGCTCCCCCGCCTCACGGATTTTTTTCTTCCCGTTGGCCTCGCCAAAACCAAGCTGAGCCGGACAGCCGGGGCAGGGCGCGTTATGACCAAACAGGGTATAGCAATGGCTCCCATCCTGACCTGGGAAAAAATCCTGGACAGCGCTGTTCTGCCGCTGCACCAGAAAATTCTCATCCACCGCGAGGAGGGCGTCCGGGAGATTGTCCATGAGCTGGGTCAGAAACTCCTGCTCTTCCTGATTCAGACGGCGGCGGCGTTCAAGGAGAATATTCTTGGCCTGCAACTCCTTCCGGTCAAGGTCGCTGCGCCGGAGCAGGGTAATCTCCTGGGTTACTTCGTGGATGGTGAGCAGATACTGTCCCTGCCAGCTCTGGCAGAAAACCTTCAGATAGATGTCTCCGCCCTGGCCCTTGATGGTCAGGGCCTGACGTTTGCCCGCCTGATCTTCTCCGCTGGCCGGACACCCCTCGCACCGCGCGTCGTTGCCAAACAACGCCTTGTGGCAGGACTGGCCGGTCATCTCCAGCCCTGCCCTGCTGAAAAAATCCAGGGCAACACCATTGGCAAAGACAAACCGGCAGTCTTGGCCGCAGAGCAGAAGCCCTGCCTGCACGGCATTGAGCAATTCCTGGATCTCCAAGTCTGGCAAGAACACGCCGGATTTTCCCATAACAACCACAACCCGCGATAGATTTCAAAAACAAGCAAGCACACAGGAAGCAGTAACCTATCAAAAATCCGAACTTTTTCACATCGAAAAAAAATACGGTCCGAAAAATACAGAGGAATCAGTACTGATGCGGCTCAATTTCCCGCCATTTTTTATCAAGGCGCTTTTCCGAGACGGGATAGGCTGTTCCCAGCTCCTGGGCGAAGAGCGACACCTTGAACTCCTCGATCATCTCCCGGTATTCCCGCAGATGTTCCCTGAGGACCGCGGACAGGTTTTTCCCGCTGACGGCCCGGGCATAGCGCTCCTCATGGATGGCAAGCTGCTGCGCCTTGAGCGCGTCCTTGCCAGGGGAAACCTGGGCCCGCTCAAGCCGGATACGCAGGGCCTTCAGATAACGGCACATGGCCGGCAGACGCGGCCTGGCGGCCCATTGCAGAAAATCGGCAGGCACAATCAGCGACACCTGCCGGCGGTACTCGGCCAACCGCTCTGCCTGGGAGCCGGCCCCGCCCGGCTGGCCGGTCATTGCCGCAAACCTGGCAATGGCGTCCAGGGTTGCCCGCCGTTCCTGCAACACCAGGACGACAGCCGCAAAAATCCCCCGGCAGAGCGGCAAAAGCCCCTGCCCCCGCACCTCCTCGACCTTGGCGGCAAACTGCCCGGCAGAGGGCGACAGGCCATCGCGGATGTCAAACACATTAAAAAAAACAAAACGCCACAGGTCTTCGTTGATCTGCTCGTGGGTGGCAAGCCCCTCATACAGCGCCCAGTGGGAGCGGGGGATGGCCAGATCCTTGCGCAAAGACTTGACCTGCGGCGCAAACTCATGGAAATAGAGGCGAAGCAGCGTCTGCCTGGTGCTCTGCCGCGCCTCGTTTTCTTGCATGAAAAGACGCTGCCCCACGCCCTGTTGTTCATCAAGGCAGAGACCGGGATAGACATAGCCCTGCAAGGCCCCATTAGTGCCGGGCACCGGCAGGGAAGCAGGCACTTGGCCGAACTGGGCCGGAGTGATGTTTTTTTG
>JAJZSH010000283.1 GCA_021822005.1 Deltaproteobacteria bacterium
AGGAAAACATCGTCTCGACCGCGTGTCATGAACCGCGAAGGAGCGGAATGCTGTGTGCTCCCCTCTCCCACTTGTGGGAGAGGGGCTGGGGGAGAGGGTTGCCAACGCAACAGCAAAACATCACTTCGGCAAGGAAGCCCCATAGTGGCGGACAAAAGCCTCCGGCTGGCTGCGGACCAGTTGGAAGGCGCGGTCCAGAAAGGGGTTCTTCCCTTGCATGCTTTGCACATAATGGGAGACGATGATCTCCGCCAGGTTGGAGGAGAGCTCGAGCATCCCCAGCGGCATCTGGCAGCCTTGGCAAATCGTCCCCTGCTTGAGAAAATCGTCCACCGAAGCGATCGCGGCCAAGGCGCCGGAACTTCGCAGTTTCGCCAATAAACGGTGCCCGGCGACATCGCGGCGCGATGCTTGCAGCGCCTGGCTGTTCCAGATGTCGGCGAAGCTCGTCCTCCCCGCTTCGATACAGCCGAAATCCCAGTCCGATTCCCACGGCGCGCAGCAGGGCGAAACGCTGCCGTCGGCATTGACGACAGAATAATAATAGTGCCAGCCGCAACTTTGATCCGGGCGCCCGGCAATGGCGCCCGGATCAAAGGGTTTTGCCCGCTGCACAAAAAAATCTTCCAGTATTTCGCCCTCCCGGTAGCTGGGCAGGAATTCGTCGCGCAGCGCTTCGGACAAGGCGGCTTCCCTCCGCACGAATTCAATCCCGCGTTCCTCGCAGAAACGGCGGGTTGGCTCGATCTCCGCTTCATTAAAGCGGAAGACGAGAAAATTCCAGACGATCTGGGTGTCCGCCCCAAGACGGTCGCGGGCCGCCGCAAGCCTTACAAGATTGTCGCGGGCAAGGTCGAAGCGTCCGTTCACCCGGTAGCGGCCATAGCTTTCCTGGCTGAAACCGTCAATGGATGCCTCAATCCGGCCAAGGCCCGAATCGATCAGTTCCTCTATCGCTCTGTCGTTGAGCGGCAAGGACAAATTGGTGTGGATGTCAACGGCGATATCCCGTTGCACGAGTTCCCGGATAAAATAGCTCAGGTTCGGATTGAGAAGCGGCTCTCCCCAGTTGTAGAGGTGGACAAAAAACAGAGTGTCCCCCAATTCCGCGAGTACCGTATCGAAAATTTCCCGGCTCAGCAACTTGCGGGAAGCCCGGTAAAATGTCCGGCCATGCCCGACCTTGCCGGCATTCTCCAGGCCGGTGGGACACACGGGGCATTGCAGCTGACACAGGGAAGAAGGGTCAAGCAACAGCACGAACGGCCGGGAGGTGACCTTCTCCACCCGCAGGGCGCGCTCATAATGGGCGAGCAGGAAGTTTTCAAAGGCCTGGCGAGACTTTTTCCGCGGCTGAAGTGTCATCGGAACATCCCACGAACAGCTGGGCCGCGAGGCCGCCGGGCACTGATGATGTACGCATACAGCGGCACAGCAGGGTCCGCGGAGATCAATTCCGGCCAGTAGAACCCGATGGGGAGGTGCGGCTGGTCATGCACCAGGATGTCCGTAAACCCCGCGCGGGCAAGCCGGTTCAAAACATCGGCCTCGCAGAACAGACGCATTTCCAGGGTCGCCCCTTCGCCACCATGAAAGACGGGGTTGTCATACACCTCCAGGGCGCCGGCTTCATTGCGGTTCACAAGTATTTTCCCGCCCCGGAAATCAAGTATTTCATATTCATGCAGGCCGGGGTAGTGCTCCATGGTCTCCAGGCTGCGGGTATACGGCACACTGAAAACAAGAGCCCCTCCCGGCTTCAGGAGCGCAAGCAGATTATCGAAGCCCTGTTGCAATGGCGGCAGGACATGCTCAAAGACATCGGAGCTGATGACGAAATCGTATTTCCCCAGCTGTGCTTCGGTCGGATTCTGAATGTCCAGTTGCGGCGGGCGGTCATAAAAGGTATTTTCGTAGCTGAATTTTTCTTGGAGCAGGGTTGCATATCCGGGCCAGTCACTCATCCCGATGCCGAAAATATTGGTGCGCCGCGGCCATTCCCGGAGACACCCGTGGTCGGTGAGCCCGAGAAATCCGGCCAGCACATGGATGATCCCGCGAAAACGGGCATTCGACCCGCATTTTTGGCACAACGCCAATTCACGATGAAACTTACCGCTCTCAAGCTGATTCTTGCTCCCGCAGATGTTGCAGCGGTACTCAATCTCTTGCCTTTCGGGATCCAGCTTCATCGCCGCTCCGCCCCCCTTATTGTCCTCTTTTGCCAATATCTTGAAGGCAGATCCCGGCGTTCGGAATACGCCCCATAACGACAGCCAGGATGCGGTATTGAAAAAATTCATGCTTGGCTCTTGTATCTCTCGGCTGTTTTTTCAAAAACAGCCATGGTCTGCCGGGCGGTTTGCTCCCAGGTAAACATCGCGGCCCGTCGGCGTCCACGCGCGGACATTTCCCGTTGGAGCGCATCATTTTCTACCAATTGGTCCAAGGCGGCAGCCAGCTCCTCCGGGTCATGGGGGCCAACCAGCAAAGCCGCGTCTCCCGCCGTTTCCGGCAGACAGGAGGTGTTGCTGCAGACCACGGGGCAACCGCAAGCCATCGCCTCAAGGATCGGCAGGCCGAATCCTTCATAGAGACTGGGATACACCAGCGAAATGGCTCCGGAATAGAGGCAGGCAAGATCTTCATCATCCACATACCCGGACAGAATCACCCGCTGGGCAAGCCCGGAAGCCCGCAGCCTCTCCAGCCATACTTTATCCCCCCATCCGGACCAGCCTGCGAGAACCAGAGAGATATCGTGACGCATCAGGGGCAGCGCCTCGATGAGCAGCTTGAGATTCTTGCGGGGCTCAAGGGTTCCGGCAAACAGGAGATAGGGTTTTGCGATCCCGAGACGGGCAAGGGTTACAGCCACCCGCTCCTCCGGCCGGGGAAAAAAATGCGGGTCGGCCGCGAGAGGAACCGTGGTAACCATCTGGGGATCAAGCCTGAATTCGTCAAGAATCTCCTGCCGGACATACTCGGAGATGGCCAGCACATGGGCGGCATGCGGCAACCGGCGTCTGACAAAAAACTCGTAAAAACAGACGCGCTCCCTTGGATGCGTATGGGCGTAGCGCCGCAGGGAGAGGTCATACACGGTGTGGACCACCGGCAATCTTCCCCCTATATCCGGAGGGAAAAAACCTGTCTCATGATAGATATTGTACCCACCAGCCTTGAGGATATCCCGGCGCAGACAGCGCTCATACCAGAGCCATTGCGCAACCCGCAAGGAGCAGACAACGGGGCCTGGCAGTCGCCCGAGCCGTTCACGTTGCAGCAGGCGCGTTGCCGTGCTGTTCTGTGCGGGCATGACCGGGACTGTCTCCCGGCCGATAAAATAACCGAGACGCACCGCCTGCTCTTTTTCCAGGCAGGAATACAGATTACGGACATATCGGGCTATGCCGGTGAGCAACCCGGTTAAAGGCAGGGCATTGACAAGAATATTCATCGCCAGAGGGGTGTCGCCATACGTTTTTTCCCCGCCGTGGATTCATGGAGCAGCTCGGCCTCGATCATCAGACGCACAACATCGGGCATGGCTGCCTTGGCCTTCCAACCCAAGCGCTGCTCGGCTTTTCCGGGATCAGCCCTGGAAATCAGGATGTCGGTGGGCCGCAGAAGCCCGGAATCAGACACCGTGTACTTTTGCCAATCCAGCCCCAACAAGGCAAAGGCGTGTTCCACAAACTCTCGCAGGGCAAAGCTTTGCCCGGTGGCGAGGATATAGTCGTCCGGCTCATCCTGCCGCAGCATCCGCCACATGCCCTCGACAAACTCCGGCGCCCAGCCCCAGTCCCGCTGGATATCGATATTACCGAGACGGAGTTCAGAAGCCCGGCCCGCTGCGATATCCACGGCGGCCCGGATAATCTTGCCTGTTACGAAACGGGCCGGTCGCAAGGGAGATTCATGGTTGAACAGGATTGCGGAACAGGCATGCAGGCCGTAGGCTTCCCGATAGGTTCTGGTTTGCCAGAAGGAAGCGGCCTTGGCCACGGCATAGGGGC
>JAJZSH010000284.1 GCA_021822005.1 Deltaproteobacteria bacterium
CTGAAAAAAAACTTATTTCTTCTTCGCGGTCTTTGCACCCTTTGCCGCCCAGTTCACATCAAGGCCGCAGAGGATGGCGTGCGGAGCATCGTCGCCGGTGCCGAGCTGATCGTCATGGCATTTCAGGCAGGTGGAGGTCGGCTTGCCGACCAGCTTCTTGGCGGCCACGTCAAAGAGCCGAACCTGACCGTCCATGCGCCACTCGCCGTCAGCCGGTTTGGCCGGATCCTGGCAACCGGGCAGGATGGTCTTGGTGCGGGTGGTGATCATCACATACTTGCTGTCCGGGGTGAAGATGGCGTCGTGGGTTTCCTCCAGGTTGGCCATGGTCACGGCGGCCAGGGTCTTCAAGGTCTTGGCGTCGATCAGGAAAAGGATGTCGCCGGTGGCGTTGGCGATGTACTTGCCGTCCGGTGAGTAGTACTGGCGGAAGCTCACTGTGGACTTGAAGTTGCCGTCTGCCACACCTTTGCGCAGCACCTTGATCTTGCCCTGCTCAAGCGCCTTGGCGTCAACAACAAACATGTGCATCTTGCCGACAGCCTCACCCAGCTCCTTGTTGTCCGGGGCAGAGTTGGACTCGTTGAGGGTGATCAGCACTTCCTTCATGTCCGGAGAGTTGATGCCGTGGGTGTACTTGACGCCGCCCTTGATGTCAGCCTCGGTGCCCTCCAGGAAGATGTTGTGCTTCATCTGCATGGTCTTCTTGTCGATAATGCTGATGTAGCCCGGCTTGTTCATGGAGATGGGCATGTAGTAGTCCTTGGTCTGGGCGGAGGCGCAGTAGCCGGCCTTGGTGCTCAAGACCTTGGCCGGAACCGGGAAGGTCTTGTCCACTACGACCTTGCCGGTCTTGAGGTCGGTCTTGCCGTAATGGTAGGAGTTGTTGGCTGCGGCATCCGGCTTGTAGGTGGACCAGTAGATGGTGTTGCGGTCCTTGTTGTCTATACGGGAATCATGGAAAGGATAGGTCTTGCCGTCGCCGACGTCGATCTTGTCCAGTTCGTCCAGGGTGATGGGAGTCTCGGCCTTGGGGTCGATCTTGAACACGGCCTTGGCGAAATGGCCGCCCATGCCGGCGATGTAGGCGGTGCCCGCATAGTTTTCCGCGTTGGCGGTTGCGGCGGCGCCCATCAAGCCAAGGGCGACGGTGCCGGTGATCAGAGAGTTGCGCCAGGTAGCTTTGGTGAATTGCATTGTTTTCTCCTCATTAGTAAATGCCCGCAAGTCGTTGGATCATGCCGGCATCCGACAGCTGGTGACTGTCTGTTTACTTATAATGACCTTGGACATCGCGGTCAGCTCACCGAGGTTGTTCAAGGCTGACTTCTCCAGTGCGACAAAATGCCCTGCGACAAAATGCCGCATTGAGCTTTACGATATTACCACTCGGTGGTATATTGGCAACCTCATTTTTAGGCAGAGGCAAATAATTTTGCAGGAGATTATGCCTGGGGGCTTTTCTTGACTTTTCGGCCCCCTGGTCATGACCGGATACTGAATTTTATAACGAGGGAAAACGTGATCATCGAATGCAAGGATCTCACCAAGACCTACCCTGTGGAAAGCGCCATGGTACACGCCGTCAACACGGTGAATCTTTCCGTCAACAAAGGGGATTTCCTTGTCATTCTGGGCCATTCCGGTTCGGGGAAAACAACGCTTTTGAGTCTGATCGGCGGGCTGACCGCACCGGACCATGGGCAGGTTTTTATTGATGGCGTGGAAAACTGGCGGCAATCCGATCGGGCTCTTTCCACCATGCGGAACAGCAAGATCGGTTTTATCTTTCAGTTCGCCAGCCTGATTCCCACCCTTTCGGTCATGGAAAACATCCTGCTCCCCTTGAGTTTCGGCGAAAATCCCGCAGGCAGCCATGATCTTGCTCTGGATATTCTCGCCCAGGTTGGTCTGGCGGACAAGGCCAGGGCCTTTCCCTCCCAGCTTTCCGGCGGCCAGCAACGGCGGGTCGCCATTGCCCGTTCCTTCATCAACTGTCCGGATATTATCCTGGCCGACGAACCCACCGGAGATCTGGATGAAGAAACAGAAAAGGATATCCTGGGCCTGTTCAGAAGATATAACGAACAGGGAACAACCTTTGTGGTGGTGACCCACAACAGCGATCTTGCCGCCACCCAAAAGGGCGCCAGGGTTTTTTCCATGCGCCAGGGCGTTCTCTCCGGACAGGCGGCCTGACATTTTTGAATTCCCCGGACTGAGCCGGTATTATTCAGCGTTGTCCGGTTAGAAAATTGCATCCGGGTAAAATGCTGTATCATCGCCTAGTAAACCCCTCCCGGCCCCCCTTTGCTAAGGGGGGGGAAACTTATACTTCCCCCTTTAGCAAAGGGGGATTGAGAGGGATTTGGACGTTTTGATTGATATTGCGATTTCCTAACCAGACAACACTGAGTGTTATTATGTTACAAAAAATCCTCCCAGTCTTTCTGCTCTGCTCCATGCTCTTTGTCCTTGCCGCCTGTTCCGGTGGCGACCAGGCGGCAAGGAAACTAAAGATCGGCGATCCGG
Organism: Deltaproteobacteria bacterium; assembly: GCA_021822005.1. Classification (GTDB taxonomy): domain Bacteria; phylum Desulfobacterota; class Desulfobulbia; order Desulfobulbales; family Desulfurivibrionaceae; genus Thiovibrio. The sequence goes on from JAJZSH010000284.1 coordinate 2,533, forward strand.
CCCCTGATTTTTCCGGGACCGGTCTGAGCGGGCAGCCTGTGTCCCTGGCCGCCTACCAAGGGCAGCCGGTCATCCTCCGTTTCTGGTCCACGGATTGCAAATTCTGCCGGGCCGATACCCCGATCTTCAACCGGTACTTTGAAAAGTACAAAGAATCAGGGCTGCGGGTGATCTATGTCAACCGGCATTCCGACGAGGCAACGGTGCGCCGGTTTGTGGATGACCTGGCCATTGGTTTTCCGGTGCTCATCGACAAGGACGGGGCGATTTCGACCCGGTACAATATCAAGGTGGAGCCGCAGACCATAATTATCAGCCCGGACCACAGGATTCTTGCCGCCATCCTCGGCGGGGTCAGCGAGGCGGAGCTGAAAAATCTGCTGGGCGGATACTTCAATAAAAATACAGAAAAACGATAGGTTGATTTAAAATGCCAAGTGTATTTCTCAAGATTGGTTTTGTCCGGAGGTGTGCGTTTTCCGCGTGCCTCCTTTCCTGTCTCTTGACGGCCAATCCGCTTCTGGCCCAGCCCGGCAAGGAGATCTCCCCCCAGGAGCGCTGTCCGGTCTGCGGGATGTTTGTGGCGAAACATCCGGACTGGATAACCCAGGCCCGTCTGACCAACGGCACCGTGAAGTTTTTTGACGGGATGAAAGACCTGCTGGCCTTCTCCTTCAATCCGGCTTCCTTCGGTGCGCCAGAGCAAAAGGCCCAGGAAATCTGGGTGAAAGACTACTACACCCTTGCCTGGCTCGATGGCCGTTCGGCCTGGTATGTCATCGGCAGTGATGTGTACGGTCCCATGGGCCACGAGTTCATCCCTTTTTCTTCCGCTGCTGCGGCGGAAAATTTTCGCAAGGATCACAAAGGGACCAGGGTGGTGCGCTTTAACGAAATTACCGAGCCGTTGGTGCAGTCCATGCGCCATGGCCAGAAGATGCGCTAAGACGATGCGACCCGCTCTTTTTTTCTGTATACTCCTGTGCCTGCTGCTGGCTCTTGACGGGGCGCTGTTTCTCGATGGCCTGAGCAGGCGTAAGGCCCAGGGTGCGGCCCTTGCCCGACTGGAGGTGGCAACCAGCGGACTGGGACTCACCGATCTGGCCGTGGCCACCGAGGCCCGCTACACCCGGCATCCGGCGGTGAGCGACGCAGTGGCCCCCTTCATGGATCATCCCGGCGCCATCGAACATTTTCCCACCGGCGCCTTCTGGCTGCCGCCGCGCTGACCGTCATGGCTCAACACAACCTCGAAAAACAGCTCAACATCCTGGATTATGCCCTCTCTTCCCTGTGGCGGCGCCGGTTGAAAAGCCTCAGCGTCCTGCTGGTTTTTGCTGCGGTTATCTTCCTGCTCGCCTCTTTCCAGATGGTGACCCAGGCCCTCTCGGACAAGGCGAAGCAGGTGCTGGCCCATACCCCGGAGATTACCCTGCAGAAGATGTCGGCCGGCAGACAGGAAGCCATCC
>JAJZSH010000018.1 GCA_021822005.1 Deltaproteobacteria bacterium
CAGGGAGATCGGCCTGGCCGAGGGTCTGCGCTATGTCTATGTCGGGAATATTCCCGGCGACAGCGGGGAAAACACCCTCTGTCCAACCTGCGGGAAACTGGTCATAGAGCGGACTGGCTTCACGGTGAAACAGCAACGCATGGCCGGCGGAAACTGCAACCACTGCCAAGCGCCCATCGCCGGCATTTTTTAGGAGTCGTTACGAAATAATCAATTCGTTACGGCTCCTTATGCCGGGTATGACATCCAATGCTCCCTTTATTGTTTTGCACAACGGCTTAACTGGGTCCACGGGCAGGTCAGGTAAGGATAAGCCCCTCCCCGCCCTCTTCCAACGGCTCACCCCCGTAATTCTTATTGACGAAAAAACCGTAATCAGTTTTAATACTTTGATTTTTACCTGAGGTCTGTAACCGGCATATTTTCTCGCACAGAAAGGGCCCCTTTATCCTTGCTATATACTCTGTATCAACTCTTCGGCTGGCTCTTTTTCATTGTCGTCTTCCCTTTTGCCTGTGTGTACCTTGGCCTCTCGGGCAAACATCGCCAAGGTCTCCGGCAACGCTTTGGCCATGTGGAAGATGTTCAACTTGACGAAGACAAACCCGTCCGTATCTGGCTGCACGCCGCATCAGTCGGCGAGATCCAGGTTGCCCGGGCGCTGATCTCCGAGATCAAAAAACAGTTGCCCGAGGCGGCCATTATTGTTTCCACCGGGCGTCGGCAGGGGCTGGCCGTAGCGGCAAACCAGCTCCCGGCCGATGTCCCCTGTATTTTTGCCCCGCTTGACCTCATCGGCATTGTCAACCGGACCCTGAAGACGATCCAACCTACTATATATGTCTGCCTGGAAACAGAACTGTGGCCGAATATCATCCGGCAGGCGCAACAGCACGGCGCAAAACTGTTCCTGCTGAACGGGCGCCTTTCTGAAAATTCGTATGCCGGCTACCGAAAGGTAAAAGGCTTCATGCAGGATCTGCTCTCCTGTTTCACCAAGATTTCCGTTATCCAAGGTGCTGACGCCAAACGATTCAGGGCCTTGGGCGCAGACCCGGCCCGCATGCGGATCCTGGGCAACGCCAAGTACGACCAGTCAATCACCCAGGCAGACCCGAATCTGGCGAAGCGTTATAGGCAGATGCTTGATGTCCACCGCCAGCAACCGGTGCTGGTTGCCGGCAGCACCCATACCGGCGAGGAGGAGATGCTGATCGAGGTGTTTCGCGCCCTGCAACAGCGGCTCCCTGATCTTGTCTGGATAATTGCCCCACGGCATCTCCGGCGCCTCACTGAAATTGAAAAGATCTTCGAGGAACAAGGGGTCGCCACCATGCGTTTGCGCCAGGTCCAGGAGCAAGGCCGCAGCACCGAGGTGGTTCTGGTTGACACCATGGGTGAGTTGGCAGGACTCTATTCAATGGCCACCTATGTTTTCTGCGGTGGAAGCCTGGTGGAACGCGGCGGCCATAATGTTTTAGAGGCGGCGGTCTGGGGAACCCCTGTTTTTTACGGACCCCACATGGCGGACTTTTCCGACGCCAAGGCGTTGCTTGAGGCTGAAGGCGCCGGTTTCTGCGTAAAAACCCCCCAGGAACTCGCCAACCGGCTGCTCTATTTCATTGAAAAGCCTGAAGAATATGCCGTGGCGGGGCGAGGCGCCCTGAAGGTCGCGGGCAGACAACAGGGTTCGGCCCAAAAACAGGTCGCGCTCATTAAAGAGGAGCTGCATTCCGTAACGCACTCATCTTGCGCACATTCTACAACTTAGAGATTAGGGAATTCCTATGAAAGCACTTATCGCCCTTGAAGACGGCACTATTTTTGAGGGGAAATCCTTCACCGGCTCCGGAGAAACCAGCGGCGAGATCGTATTCAACACCGGGATGAGCGGCTACCAGGAGGTGCTCACCGACCCGTCCTACAAAGGGCAGATCGTAACCATGACCTACCCCCTCATCGGCAACTACGGCGTCAACCCCGAGGATATGGAATCGGACAGGGTGCAGGTCGAGGCGTTCCTCATCAAGGAATACAATGCCATTCCCAGCAACTTCCGTTCAACCGGGACGCTGGCCGATTTTCTCAAAAAGGACAGCATTCTCGGGATCGAGGGCATCGACACCCGGGCTCTTACCCGTCACATCCGGGTGGCCGGAGCTCTCAAGGGCATTGTCTCCACCGAGGATCTCGACCCGCAATCCCTGATCCGGAAGGCCAAGAATTCCCCCGGTCTTGTCGGACGGGATCTGGTCCGGGAAGTGACCTGCGCCGAGCCCTATGGCTGGCGCGACAACCGACCCGCTCCCGGCAGCAATTTCAGCACGGCCACCCCAGGGAAATACAAGGTTGTCGCCTATGATTTCGGCCTGAAATACAATCAGCTCAGACTCCTGGCCGGACGGAACTGCTCCGTGCAGGTTGTCCCATGCACCACCTCCGCCGATGAGATTATGGCCATGGACCCGGACGGCGTCTTTCTTTCCAATGGCCCAGGCGATCCAGCCGACATTCCGGGGATTGTCGAAAATATTCGCGCCCTCTTCGGCAAAACACCCATTTTCGGCATCTGTCTGGGCAACCAACTTCTCGGCCTTGCCTATGGCGGCACCACCTACAAGCTCAAATTCGGCCACCGCGGCGCCAACCAGCCGGTCAAGGATCTCCTTACCGGCAAGGTTGAAATAACCTCGCAAAATCACGGATTCTGCGTTGATTCAACCACCCTGAACCCAGAGGATATCGAACTGACCCATATCAACCTCAACGACAACAGTGTCGAAGGCATGCGGCACAGGAAATACCCGATATTTTCCGTGCAGTACCATCCGGAAAACGCCCCGGGTCCGCATGACTCGCTGTATCTTTTTGACAGATTCATCGAAATGATGCGGCAGCGATAACCGACAGCACAACGGCCGTTAATTGAATTGACACAACCACAAGCAGGTAAGAAAATCCGATGCCTAAAAGAACCGACATTAAAAAGATTCTGATTATCGGCTCCGGCCCCATCATCATCAGCCAGGCCTGCGAGTTCGACTATTCCGGCACCCAGGCGGTGAAGGCCCTGAAAGAGGAAGGCTACGAGGTCATCCTCATCAATTCCAATCCCGCCACCATCATGACCGATCCCGAGATTGCCGACCGGACCTACATCGAGCCCATTACTCCGGAGATGGTCGCCAAAATTATCGAGCGGGAACGTCCTGACGCGCTCCTGCCCACCCTGGGAGGACAGACCGCCCTCAACACCGCCATCAAGGTCGCGGAACTGGGCGTGCTGGACAAATACGGGGTGGAATTGCTCGGCGCCAATATCGCGGTCATCAAAAAAGCGGAAGGGAGGGACTCCTTCCGCGCGGCCATGCGAAAAATCGGCCTCAAGGTCCCGGAAAGCGCCATCATCCACACCATTGAAGAGACCAAGGGTGCCAGCGAGCAGATCGGCTTTCCCATCATTGTCCGCCCCAGCTTCACCCTGGGCGGCACCGGCGGCGGCATCGCCTATAATTCCCAGGAACTCGATGAATTCTGCAAGGCCGGTCTCGACCTGAGCATGAATTCCGAGGTCATGCTGGAGCGGAGCCTGCTTGGCTGGAAGGAGTATGAGCTTGAGGTGATGCGCGACAAGGCCGACAACGTGGTGATCATCTGTTCCATCGAAAATGTTGACGCCATGGGGGTGCACACCGGGGATTCCATCACCGTGGCCCCGGCCCAGACCCTGACCGACCGCGAATACCAGGAGATGCGCAATGCCGCCATCGCCATCATGCGGGAAATCGGCGTGGAAACCGGCGGCTCCAACGTCCAGTTTGCCGTGAATCCGAAAGACGGCGAGCTGATGATCATCGAGATGAACCCCCGGGTTTCCCGGAGTTCCGCCCTGGCCTCCAAGGCAACCGGCTTCCCCATTGCCAAGATTGCCGCCAAGCTGGCCGTGGGCTACACCCTGGACGAGATCAAGAACGACATCACCCGGGAAACCATGGCGGCCTTTGAGCCCAGCATTGATTACTGCGTGGTCAAGATTCCCCGCTTTACCTTTGAAAAATTCCCCGAGGCCGATGACTTTCTCACCACAGCCATGAAGTCGGTGGGCGAGACCATGGCCATTGGCCGCACCTTCAAAGAGGCCTTCCAAAAAGGAATGCGCTCCCTTGAAATCGGGGTGAGCGGCTTTGGCGCGGACCCCAAATTCAACCTTGAGGCCATGGATCAGCAGGATCTTGAAAACGGCCTGCGCAAACCGAACTCCAAACGGTATTTCCAGGTGTTCGAGGCCTTGCGCCGAGGCATGAGTATTGAAAAGATTTACGAAATCTCCTTTATCGACCCCTGGTTTTTGCACAACTTCAAACAGATTGTCGAAATGGAAACCCGCATCCGGGAAAGGGGCTTTAACGGGCTGGACCATGACTTTCTCCGGGAAGTCAAACAGCTCGGGTACTCTGATCGCCAGCTCGCGTATCTTACCGGCACCTCGGAAGAGGATGTCTGGGAGCTGCGGGAAAAGCTTGGCGTTCAGCCGGTGTACAAGCTGGTCGATACCTGCGCCGCCGAGTTCGAGGCCTACACCCCCTACTATTACTCCACCTACGAGAAAGAAGACGAGGCAAGGGAAACCACGGGCCGCAAGGTCATGATCCTGGGCGGCGGCCCCAACCGGATCGGCCAGGGGATCGAATTCGACTACTGCTGCGTCCATGCCTCTTTAGCCCTCAAGGAAATGGGCATCGAGTCCATCATGGTCAACTCCAACCCGGAAACGGTCTCCACCGATTATGACACCTCGGACAAGCTGTACTTTGAGCCGCTGACCAGGGAAGATGTGTTGCACATTATCAAGAAAGAAAAACCCGATGGGGTTATCGTGCAGTTCGGCGGGCAGACCCCCCTGAATCTGGCCGTTCCCCTGGCCAAGGCAGGCGTGCCCATCCTCGGCACCTCGCCGGACTCCATTGACCGGGCGGAGGACCGCAAACGCTTCCAGCAGTTCCTGCACAAACTGAATCTGTTGCAGCCGGAGAACGGCACGGCCCAGACCGCGGATGAAGCCCTGGTCATCGCCGCGAAGATCGGCTATCCGGTGGTGGTCCGTCCCTCATACGTCCTTGGCGGCCGGGCCATGCGTATCGTCTATAACGAAAAAGACCTGGCCTCCTATATGAATTCGGCCATTGATGTCTCGCCCGACCGGCCCATCCTGATTGATAAATTCCTCAAGGATGCGGTGGAAATCGATGTGGATGCCATCTCCGACGGGGAAAACACCATCATCGGGGGGATCATGCAGCACATCGAGGAAGCGGGCATCCATTCCGGCGATTCCGCCTGCGTTCTGCCGCCGCACTCCATCTCCAAGGAGATGATCGAGACCATCAAGAGTGCGACCAGGGCCATGGCCGCCGAACTCAAGGTCAAAGGCCTCATGAATATCCAGTATGCCGTCAAGGAGAATCTGCTCTACATCCTTGAGGTGAACCCGCGCGCCTCGCGGACTGTCCCCTTTGTCAGCAAGGCAACGGGCGTTCCCCTTGCCAAGCTGGCCACCAAGGTCATGCTCGGCAAGACCTTGGTGGAGCTGGGCCTCACCGAAGAAGTCGTGGTTGCGCACTATGCGGTCAAGGAAGCGGTCTTCCCCTTTGATCGCTTTGACAACGTGGACACCTTGCTCGGGCCGGAGATGAAATCCACCGGCGAGGTCATGGGCATGGATGTCTGCCTTGGCCTGGCTTTTGCCAAATCACAGCTGGCAGCGGGCCAGAAAATTCCCACCGAGGGCAATGTTCTCCTGAGCGTGCGGCACAGCGACAAACCCGCCATCGTGCCCATTGCCAAGAAGATCATCGCCCTGGGCTTCAATATCCTCGCAACCCGGGGAACCGCCAGGATTCTTGCCGAAAACGGCGTTGCCTGCGCCAGTGTCCACAAGGTTTCAGAGGGCCGGCCGCATATCCTCGACAAGATCCAGGACAAGCAGATCCAGTGGATTGTCAACACCTCGCTTGGCACCAGAACCACGGAAGACGCCTATACCATCCGTCGGGCGGCCCTGAACTACCACCTGCCCTACACCACCACCATTGCCGGGGCCGAGTCCATGGTCAAGGCCATCGGCACCATGCAGCAGGAGTCCATGGAGCCCAAGTCGGTGCAGGAATATTTCGCATGACCCGCAGGAGCCGCGTCCCAGGAGCCGCGCAAAAAAGAGAGGTCCGCCGCTGCCCCCTATGGACTTTCTCTTGCGTCTGACTTATGGTGAGAGAACAAAAAAATTCCGCCTGGTTCTGTCATCGCACCATGCGGCTGAGCCGTTGGAACAAAATAATCACACCGTTTGAATGGCAAAAACGGCAGCAGCGATAACGGCGTAAGGAGCCCGTAACGGAACAGCCTGGCAAACTCTTTTGTTCCGTAACGGCTCCTAAACAAGAAATGCACGGCACGTTTCGCAGGAGTTTCCCTGCGATTTGCAAATAATGAGGGAGGTTCTGCTTGAATAGCTTTTATAAAAATTTGTCCATGTGGCTGGTAATCGGCCTCACCATGATCCTGCTTTTCAACCTGTTCAACAAGCCGCAACCATCCGTGGTGGAAATGAGCTACAGCGATTTCCTGACCAGCGTTGAATCCGGCCAGATTTCCTCGGTAAACATCCAGGGGGATGAGGTTACGGGCAAGGGCAGCGGCGGCAAGGATTTCAAGGTAGTCACCCCTCCTGCCGACTCGGAGCTTATTCCCATCCTGCGCAAGGCCAAGGTCAATATCCTGGTCAAACAGAAGGAAGAGTCCCCCTGGTACGTCACCATCCTGGTCTCCTGGTTCCCCATGCTCCTCCTCATTGGCGTCTGGATCTTCTTCATGCGCCAGATGCAGGTCGGTGGCGGCAAGGCCATGAGCTTTGGCAAAAGCCGAGCCCGCCTCTTGGACAAGGATCAGACCAAGGTCACTTTTGCCGATGTCGCAGGCATTGAAGAGGCCAAGGAAGAGCTTTCCGAAATCATCGATTTCCTGAAAGATCCCAAGAAATTTACCCGCCTGGGCGGTCGCATCCCCAAGGGTGTTTTGCTTGCCGGCGCCCCGGGCACCGGCAAAACCCTCCTGGCCAAGGCCGTGGCTGGCGAGGCCGAGGTTCCCTTCTTTTCCATCAGCGGCTCCGATTTTGTCGAGATGTTTGTAGGTGTCGGTGCTTCCCGGGTGCGTGATCTGTTCATCCAGGGCAAGAAAAACGCGCCCTGCATCATCTTCATCGATGAGATCGACGCGGTGGGCCGCCACCGTGGCGCGGGCCTGGGCGGGGGACACGATGAACGGGAACAGACCCTGAACCAGCTGCTGGTCGAAATGGACGGCTTTGAATCCAACGAAGGCGTCATCATTATTTCGGCCACCAACCGTCCCGATGTGCTTGACCCGGCCCTGCTCCGCCCAGGCCGTTTTGACCGGCAGGTGGTGGTGCCGGTGCCGGACGTGAAGGGGAGGGAGAAAATCCTGGAAGTACACGGCCAGAAAAAGGCCATCGCGGAAGATGTCAAATGGGAGGTAATCGCCCGTGGCACCCCCGGTTTTTCCGGGGCCGATCTGGAAAACATGGTGAACGAGGCCGCGCTGCTCGCAGCCCGGGGCGATGCGGAAAAAATCACCATGGTCCACATGGAGCAGGCTAAGGATAAAGTGATGATGGGGGCCGAACGCCGCAGCATGATCATCACCGAGAAGGAAAAGGAAATCACCGCCTATCACGAGGCAGGACATGCCCTGGTGGCCATGCTGCTGCCCGGCACCGATCCCATCCACAAAGTGACCATTATCCCCCGGGGCCGCGCCCTTGGCCTTACCCAGCAGCTGCCGGTGGATGAAAAACATACCTACGCCAGATCCTTCCTCCAGAACAATCTCTGCATCCTGCTCAGCGGCAGGGTGGCGGAAGAGTTGATCTTTAGCGAAATCACCACCGGAAGCGGCAATGATATCGAACGCTGCACCCAGCTGGCGCGAAAAATGGTCTGCGAATGGGGCATGAGCGAGGAGCTGGGCCCCCTGTCCTACGGCAAAAAGGAAGAACATATATTCCTGGGCCGGGAAATCGCGCAACACCGTGACTACAGCGAATCAACCGCAGTCCGGATTGACGATGAGGTCAAACGCATTGTCCTGAAGGCCAACGAAAATGTCCACCATCTGCTTTCGGAAAACATTGCGATTTTGAAGTCCATTGCCCAGGCTCTCCTCGAAAAGGAAACCCTCTGCCTGGAGGATATCGAAACAATCATGGGTCGCGACAGCAAAACGTCACCTCCGGCGGAGATTTAGGAGCCGTTACGAAATAACCATCGCCGTTAGCACTGCTACAGTGACCATTTCGTTACGGCTCCTTACGCCGCTCCGCTGCTGCCGATCACGTCATGCCAATGCTCCAGTTATTTCTAAACGACGGCTTCAGCGCAGCAATAACCCCACGGATGACCCGATGCCCCCCGCTTTCACTTTCCAACAGAATGAGCCCTTTGGCGGTCCACCCGCCCAAAGGGCTCACGCATTTTCAGGCCGCCCCTTGCAGATCACAACCAGAAACAAAACCATAGCCTTTGGCCCCCGCCCTCTGGTCATGGGCATTCTCAACGTCACCCCGGACTCTTTTTCCGATGGCGGCCGCTTTACCCAAGATGAGACCCTCTCCGCCCAGATCACGACCATGCTGGACAGCGGGGCGGACCTCATTGATGTGGGGGGCGAATCAACCAGACCCTATGCCGAACCGGTATCGGAACACGAGGAACTGCGCCGGGTTCTTCCTGCCATTGCCTGCATTCGCGCGATGCATCGCAGCATCCCGGTTTCCATTGACACGACCAAGGCGGAAGTGGCGCGCCAGGCATTGAACGCGGGCGCGGATATTATCAATGATGTGAGTGCCTTGCGCTTCGATCCCGCCATGATCCGGATCGCCATTGCCCATGACGCGCCGGTCATTCTCATGCATATGCGCAAAACGCCCAAAGACATGCAGGACGAACCGGTGTACGCTGATGTTATCCAGGAGATCACGGATTTTCTGGCTGAGCGGATATCCTGGGCAACGGAACAGGGGCTTGACCGGCAGCGGATTATTGTTGACCCCGGCCTCGGGTTCGGCAAAACTGTAACGCATAACCTGACGATCCTCAAGCATCTGCGTGCGTTTACAAATCTGGGATGTCCGCTCCTTATCGGGCATTCCCGCAAGGGTTTCATCGGCAGGCTTCTTGCTCTGGAAACCCGGGAACGGGATCTGGCAACGGCGCTGATTTCATCCTATTGCGCCACGCAAGGGGCGGATATTCTTCGCGTACATGACGTGAAAAAAACCATGCAGGCGGTTCGCCTGCATGAGGCCATACTCCAGGCGCCCTAAAAGGAAACGACCCGTCCCATGGATACCAAACCGGAAACCGCCGCAAACTCCTTCCAGCAGAAGATAACACGCTACCTCAAGTATAATGAGGAACGGAAGGCCAAGGCGGTGCTTTTCAACACGAACCAAGGCAATCTCCTGCTCAAGGTTCTTCCCTATCTGCTCCACAGCAACTACCCGGATCTCCCCGGCTTTATCGATGATGCGAACTGCCCGTATGGCATTCACCTCTTCAACCCGGCGGAAGAATTTCCCCACGAGCTCTTTCGCCGCTATTTTCCCAACTCGACAGCCATGCTGCGGATCGACAGGCCTTCCCCCTTTACCAAGAAGCCCTGCATCCATTCCTTGAAAACCATCGGCAGCATCGGCACCATCGCCCAGTCGACGATTTCCGACTGCGATTACTGGGTCAGTATCCGCAAGGGAGAGCTTGGCGAAAAAGGGCTGCAGCTTTTGCAGGAAAAATGCAGGGCCATCGAAGAGTGGACGCTGAAACGGGGCTCGGAGGTCCACTTCTTCCTGGTGGACATTGACCAGACCAGGGAAAACAACTTCGAGGCGGAGACAGATGAGGAGTCGGCAGGCTCCGCCATCAAGCTCCTGCTCAAGGATGAGCTTTTCCGTACCCATATTCTGGTGGCCGGCAAGATGCTCCTCTGGTGGTTTATCCCCCCAGGCCTTACCGAAGGCGAATACCGGAACTTTGTCCACAATCTTGTTTCGCGCAACAAGCTCCGCGTCAATGACTTTGTTGATCTCGGCTATCTCTCCGACATCCCCAAGTCGGAAATTTTCGGGGCCTGCCTCTGGCAGATGAACAAGGCGCTGGACAGCCCGTTCAAGTCGGTCATCAAATTTGCCTATCTCGAACTCCTCCTGCAAGGGGAAACAACAACCCTCCCGCTGTTCTCGGACAGGGTGAAATGCCTGGTGACCTATCCGGAAAAATTGACCGCCGCGGAACAGGGCGCCATGGACCTGGCCGAGATTGACCCATACATCCTGCTGGCCCGTGACATCATCGCCTTTTACACGCAGGAAAAAGCCGAACAGAAACGGGCGTCCCTGATCCAGGAATGCCTCTTTCTCAAGACGCTTGAGGGGGTTGAGTCACAAAAAAATACCAAATTCGGTCAGACCAGCCACCTGAAGGCAACCATGGGCATGATGCAGGCCTGGCATCTTCTCCCTGAAAATTTCAGCCACTTCCTGCGCTTCCGCGACTGGAAATACAAGGAGCTCATTGCCTTTGGCGCCAAGGTCCACGATTATCTCATCGAAACCTACAAAAGGCTGCGCTGGATCTTTAAAACTTTTGGCGAAGACACGGGCCTGACCATTACCGAACGGGACATCTCCATTTTAGGCCGCAAGCTGTTCACCTTCTATGAGCAGAAGGAAAACAAGATCGACTATATCCGCAGTGTTTCCCGCGACCTGATGGCGCAACATCATATCACCATCCATATCACCAAATACGAGGGCGTGTTTCACTACTATGCCTTTCAGGGGCAACTTGACCACGAATCGGTGAAAAGCAATGTGGAGTCGGTGATCAAGCGGGAAGACAACCTGGTCCGGCTTATTGTCTGGCTCCTGGTAAATGGCATCCTTTCCGCCAAAACCCAGCTCCATCTGACAAAAAATTTCCTGCCCATCGACCTGGTGGATATCCAGAAGCTCACCGAGGTTCTGATAAAAACCTTTCCCATCATCCATTTTTCCCGCATTTCCCCGGCAAACCTGCTCAAGCGGGAAACCGTGCTGCGGGCGCTGGCAATTGTCAACTTCGAAAAGGAACCGGTCAAAGGGTCGAAAACCCTGAAATCGACCATGGTTACGGAAAACAGCTACGGCGAATACTTCATTCAGGAATACACCACGGCAATCCAGCTCAAGAACGCGATGCGCACCCTGCTCACCCAGCACTATGTGAGCCGCTGGAACAACAACCTGGAGATTTTTATCCCGGCGCAGGATGAACAGAGCTATATCAAAACCTTCATCGAACGATGATCCCAGGCCCAGAACAACCGGCGAGCACCATGAAAATAGAACTCTACCGCACCATCCTCTGTCCGCGCTGCCTGTTCGTGAGCCGCACCCTGAAAAAGATCGTTGCCCGCTCCCCGCACCTCGAACTCGAAACCATTGAGGTCGCCACCCACCTGACAAGAACGCGGCTGGCCGGCGTCACAACCGTGCCGACCATCAGGATCGGCAACGATGCCCTCACCGGTCTCATCCTCACGCCGCAGATGATCCGCCGTTTTATCGAGCAACACCTGCCGGATGATGCTCCCGAACAAAACCGCCCCGCTTACTGAATCAAACGCCGCCTGAGGAGATACCCTGCCAGCCATACGGCGCAGCCAGTAGCCAGGAGAGAACCGAGAATTTTCAGCAGAACCGGTTCGCCGAACCGTCCATAACAGAGGATGCGGGCCAGGCTGACAATGGGGGTCAGGGGCAGCATTTCAAGAAAGCTCCGAGCGGCCGGCGCCATGGTCTGCACCGGAAAGAAAATCCCGGAGAAGAGGAAAAGCGGGGTAATGACCAGCGAGGTGAAGTAGTTGAAGAAATCATAATTTTTCGCCAGCGCCGTCATGATAAGGCCGAAAGCGGAAAAGAACATACCGGAGATAAACAGCACCGGCAGCAGGACAACAACCCAGGGGGAGGGAACCACGCCGAAAAGGGGCAGCGCCAACAGCATGATGACGCCGGCCAGCACCCCTTTGCTCGCCCCCCAGACAATCTCCCCCAGAACCAGATCAACAACGCCAAGGGGGGTCATCAGTATGGCCTCGTAGGTTTTCTGCACGGTGAGCCGGGTATAGGAGCCGTAGGTTGTTTCAAGCGCCGCGCTGTGCATCACCGCGGAGGCAACCAGGCCCGGGGCGATGAACTGCAGGTAGGTCAAGCCATCCACCGGCGCCATGTCCCGGCCAAGACCATAGCCCATGGCCAGGAGAAACAGCAGGGGCTGGCCCAGATTGCCGATCAGGGTGGCCAGGATGTGCTTTTTCCAGACCCGCCCGTTGCGCAGCCAGATTGTCCAGAAAGAAAATCCGTTCATGATTGTCGAAATTGTAAAAAACCACAATTACGACGGAATCCCGTTGTGGCTTGCTCAGTCATTGTCATGGACCTTTGGCCTCTTTGTTTTTTTCACGAACGGTTATGTTTCCCTCAACGACCTGCCGGTAAGCTGAATAAAGAGATCCTCCAGGTTGGCCGGACGCCGGACCCAGCTGCCCGATGTGCCCAGCACCTTTTCCAGGCGGGAACAGTCCTCCCTGGCATAGACATACAGCTTGTCTCCCACCCTTTCCAGCGTGGCGTTGCACTGTTTAAACGAAGCTTCCAGCGCGTCAAGCTCGGCCGGTGTTCCATCCACCTCGAAAACCTCCAGCCCGACAAGATCCGTGATAAGCTGCCGCGGTTCGCCCTGAACCACGACATGGCCGTGATCAAGGATCAGCACCTGCTGACTCAGACGGGCCACCTCATCAAGATAATGGCTGGTCAGGAGCATGGTGGTTCCCTGGGCCTGGAGAATCGCGAGACGTTCCCAGATCAGATGACGGGCCTGGGGGTCGAGACCGATGGTGGGTTCGTCGAGAATAAGGAGCTCCGGCTCGTTGATCAGGGCGCGGGCCAGGAGCAGCCGCCGCCGCTGCCCCCCGGACAGATGCTCGATGATCTCGTCCCGCCGGTTGTGCAGGGCGAAAAAAAGAAGGAGCTCTTCAACCCGCCCACGGGCAAGGCGGCGCGGAATCCTGAAATACCCGGCATAGGTGCGCAGGTTCTCTGCAACGCTCAGGTCCGGGTCAAGGCTGTCCGCCTGGGGCACCACCCCGATGCGGGCCTTGATCTCCCGGTGAAAGCGCGGCGCCTCCAGATCAAAGATCCGGATTTCGCCCGCGCTTTTTTCCACCAGGCCGAGGAGCATGTTGATGCAGGTGGTTTTCCCGGCCCCGTTGGGTCCAAGAAAGCCAACGCACTGGCCCCGCTGGATGGCAAAGGAGATGTTGTCCACCACGAGCCGGTCGCCGAACCGCTTGGTGAGGCCGGTCACGGAAACGACTGTCTGGCTGCCGGGGGCGTCCGGAATTGATTCTTGTTGGGAGCTTGTCTGGATCATGGCGCCAGTATACCCGATGCCCGGCCCTGCCCGCCACCATTCCCTGCGCCCACCCTGCATCCGCCTTTCTCCTAAAAAAACCGCCTCGTGCTTGATACAATAAAGCGCATGCTATATTTTAAAAAATAGCATGTGATACAACCACAAGGAGCATCAATAGAAAAATGGCCGCCTCGCCCTTCAAACTGCTCTGCGGAGTGGGGCTGCTGGCCATCTTCAGCAGCACCATCTCCAAGAGCCCGGCGCTTCCTCTGTTTGTCAACCACCTTGGCGGCGAGCCTGCCGCAGTCGGCCTGATCGCCTCGATCTCCGCAGGCACCGGTATTCTGTTCAGCTTTCCGGCTGGCATACTCTCAGACAGGATTGGCCGGAAACGCATGCTCATTTTTTCCGCCATCGTCTTTGCCACTGCCCCGTTTCTTTATCTGGTGGTCCAGGCAGCGCCGCCCATATCGCCGATCTGAGCAAAGACACCGCCCACGGCTCGGCCATGGGCATTCTCGGCTCCATCATGGACATGGGCCACAGCCTCGGGCCCCTGCTCGGCGGCCTCCTCGCCGCCTGTTTTGGCCTGTCAGCCTCTTTTCTTGGCGCCTGCGCCGTTTTGGCGGCGGCAAGCCTCCTGTTTTTTATATCACAGGCCAGGCCTGCCGCCTGAACATCCACCCGTCTCCCCGAAAATACCAGATAGTTTCAGGGAATTCTTGAGGGAACAACAAATCGTTGTTACTATTTCAATCCGTATTCCGCTGTTTGATTCTTTTCCTGTTTTTGTACAAAAAACCGGAGGACACGCCGTGACCCAGACAACAAAAATCCCCCTTGCCCAGAATGAAGCCTGCCCAAAGGAGCACCCGGTCACCTCCGACTTCCGGAGCCGGCTTCCGCAAATAGTTGATCAGGTGGTGGACACCTGCTACAACAACGCCTGCTTTGAGCACGTCGAAGCGGAACCCCTGCCCAGCCGCCAGCATGTCATCGACATCCTGGAATCCTGCCGCGACGTCCTCTTCCCCGGTTATTTCCGCAACCAGGGCATCGACCGGGTCAGCCTCAAATACCAGCTCGGCCTGGAAATTTCCGGTCTCTATGAAAAACTGACCAGGGAAACCACCAACGCCATCCGGCACGAGTGCCTCCGCCATGGCACAAGCTGCCAGCACTGCGAAGAGGCGGGCAAGGAAAACGCCTTCAAATTCATCACCTCGTTGCCCGCCTTGCGGGCGATTCTGGCCACGGACGTGCGGGCAGCCTACGAAGGCGACCCTGCCGCCGGCAGTTTTGACGAAATCATCTTCAGCTATCCCGGCATTTACGCCATCATGGTCTACCGGGTTGCCCACGAGCTGTACACCCTGGGGGTCCCCGTCCTGCCGCGCATCATGAGCGAGTACGCCCATGGCATTACCGGCATCGACATCCACCCGGGCGCCACCATCGGCGCCTCGTTTTTCATAGACCACGGCACCGGCGTGGTCATTGGCCAGACCAGTGTCCTCGGCCGGCGCGTCAAACTCTATCAGGGCGTGACCCTGGGCGCCCTGTCCTTCAAACGGGACGACTCCGGAGCCCTTGACCGCCAGAGCAAACGCCATCCAACCATTGAAGACGATGTCACGGTCTATGCCGGCAGCACCATCCTGGGCGGCGACACCATCATCGGCGCCAGATCGGTCATCGGCGGCAACACCTGGCTGACCCAGTCCGTGCCGCCCGACACCAAGGTCCTGCTCAAATCCCAGGAACTGATCATGAAGACAACGCAAAATCCACAAAAAAGCACGCCTTGATCCTGCCGTCAGAGGACGGACACCCATACTTTGCATTCATCTCGACAGAAATACCGTTGTCGGGGCACAATGCACTGCCGACAACCGCAAAATAAAAACTGGATATTCTTTACAACTTCGTTTAAATTAATTAGTTCAGCACGAAGAATGGTACAGAGAGAGATGTTTTTAACCCATGGTAATTGTGCGCAAAGAGCTGTTGCGATCTTTACTTTCTCTCATTTGCCATCGTTGAATTATTGGGGTCGCTCATTGCCCATGGGCCTGGATCCACCAGGAGATGGGCAATCAAAAATTTTACACCATATTAACCAACCAAAGAATGGAAGGAGATGAGTCTATGTCCCGGAAAATGGTCACCATTGATGGTAATCAGGCATGCACCCATGTGGCCTACGCCACCAGCGAGATCATAACGATCTATCCCATTACCCCCTCAACTCCCATGGCGGCTGAATCCGACACCAAGGCAACCGCCAAGCAGGAGAACATCTGGGGTTCCATTCCGGTTGTCACCCAGATGCAGTCCGAGGGCGGCGTGGCAGGGGCTCTGCACGGCAGCCTCACCACCGGCGCGCTCTGCACCACCTTCACCGCCTCCCAGGGGCTCTTCCTGATGATCCCCAACATGTACAAGCTGGCCGGCGAGCTGACCCCGACCGTCTTCCATATCACCGCCCGTTCCGTCGCCTGCCAGGGACTCTCCATCTTTGGCGACCACGGCGATGTCATGGCCGCCCGCCAGACCGGCTGGGCCATGCTCTGCTCCCAGAACGTTCAGGAATGCCAGGACATGGCCCTGATCGCCACTCAGGCCGCATTGCAAAGCCGCATCCCCTTCATGCACTTTTTCGACGGCTTCCGGACCTCCCACGAGATCCAGAAGATCGAGCAGCTCACCTTCGATGACATGCGCAAGATGATCGACGAGGACCTGGTCGTCGCCCACCGCGAGCGCGGTCTTTCCCCGGACCGGCCCATGATGCGCGGCACCGCCCAGAACCCCGACGTCTACTTCACCGGCCGCGAGACGGTGAACAAATACTACAATGCCACCCCGACCATCGTTCAGAAGACCATGGACAAGTTCGCCAAGCTCACCGGCCGCAAGTACCACCTGTTCGACTACATGGGCGCTCCGGACGCCGAGGACATCATCATCATGATGGGCTCCGGCTCCGAGACCGTGGCCGCCACCGTGGAGCACCTGGTGAAGAAGGGCAAGAAGGTCGGCCTGGTCATCGTCCGGTTGTTCCGGCCCTTTGACTCAGCCGCCCTGGTCAAGGCCCTGCCCAAGAAGGTCAAGCGCATCACCGTGCTCGACCGCACCAAGGAGCCGGGAAGCGCCGGCGAGCCCCTCTACCTTGACATCCGCGCCGCGGTAGGCGAGGCGGTGGAGGCCGGAACCCTCAAAACCAGTCCCAGCATCCTGGGCGGCCGCTACGGCCTCGGCTCCGCCGAGTTCACCCCGGCCATGGTCAAGGCTGTGTTCGACAACATGGCGGCCAAGAAGGCGAAGAACCACTTCTGCGTCGGCCCCGACGACGACGTGGCCCGCACCAGCCTCAAATACAGCCCCTCCTTCGACATCGAGGGCAAGGACGTCTACCGGGCCATGTTCTACGGTCTCGGCGCGGATGGCACCGTGGGCGCCAACAAGAACACCATCAAGATCATCGGCACCGAGACCCCCAACAATGCCCAAGGCTACTTTGTCTACGACTCCAAGAAGTCAGGCTCCATCACCACCAGCCACCTGCGTTTCGGCAAAAACAAGATCGTCGCCCCCTACCTGATCAACAAGGCGAACTTCGTGGCCTGCCACAACTTCACCTTCCTCGACAAGTACGACATGCTGGGCAACCTGGAGACCGGCGGCACCTTCCTCCTGACCACCACCTTCAACAAGGATCAGGTCTGGAAGCAGCTGCCCTCCGTGGTCCAGAAGGACCTGCTCGACAAGAAGGCCAAGTTCTACATCATCGACGCCATCACGCTGGCCGAGGCCATCGGCCTGGGCGCCAGGATCAACATGATCATGCAGACCGCCTTCTTCCTGATCTCCGGCATCCTCACCAAGGCCGAAGCCATCAAGGCGATCAAGGACGCCATCAAGAAAACCTACGGCAAGAAAGGCGACAAGGTCGTCACCATGAACTACGGTGCGGTGGACGTGGCGGTGAACAACATCGTTGAGGTAAAGATTCCCAAAACCGCGGGGGGCCATGAGAAACCGCCGGTTGTCTCCGTCGACGCTCCGGCATTTGTGAAGGAAGTCACCGCCAAGATGATCGAGGGCAAGGGCGACCAGATCAAGGTCTCCCAGATGCCCTGCGACGGCACCTGGCCCACCGGCACCACCCAGTATGAGAAGCGCAACATCGCGGTGCATGTGCCCGAGTGGCTTCCCAAAAACTGCATCCAGTGCGGCCGCTGCTCCCTGGCCTGCCCCCATGCCGCCATTCGTATGAAGATCGTCAAGGCTGCCGACCTCAAGAAACAGCCCAAGAGCATGAAGAGTGTCGATGCTGTCGGCGCCCAGTTCAAGGGAAGCAAAACCATTATTCAGGTCTTCACCGAAGACTGCTGCGGCTGCACCCTCTGTGTCGATGTCTGCCCGGCCAAGGAAAAAGCCCTGAAGATGATCGAAAATACCGAGGTAGTCCGCACCCGGGAAATACCCAATGTCAAATATTTCCTGAACCTGCCCGAGGTCGCGAATAAGGAAATCGATCCTTCCACCGTCAAGGGCAGCCAGCTGATCCGGCCGCTTTTCGAGTTCTCCGGGGCTTGCGCCGGTTGCGGCGAAACACCCTATATCAAGCTTGCCACCCAGATGTTCGGCGACCGGATGATGATTGCCAATGCCACGGGCTGTTCCTCGATCTACGGCGGCAACCTGCCCACCACCCCCTACTGCAAAAGGGCCGATGGCCGCGGGCCTGTCTGGTCAAACTCCCTGTTTGAAGACAACGCCGAGTTCGGGCTTGGCATGCGCAACACCGCGAACAAATTCGCTGCGCAGGCCACCGAGCTGCTGGACAAGGCTGTGACTGAAAAAATTATCACCAAGAAAATGGCTGGCGAGATCACCACCGCCTCCCAGAAAACCCAAGACGAGATCGAAGCCCAGCGCGGTCGGGTTGCCAAGCTGAAGGAGTCGCTCACCGGCAGCAAATCGGTAATCGCCAAACGGCTTCTGCCTGTGGCGGACTTCCTGGTCAAAAAATCTGTCTGGATTTTCGGTGGTGACGGTTGGGCCTATGATATCGGTTACGGCGGTCTGGACCACGTGCTGGCCTCCGGCGAGAACGTCAACGTCCTGATCATGGATACCGAGGTGTACTCCAACACCGGCGGCCAGATGTCCAAGTCCACCCCGCGTGCAGCCACGGCCCAGTTTGCCGCCGGCGGCAAGAAGATGCCGAAGAAGGATATCGGCATGATCTTCTCCACTTACGGCAACGTCTACGTGGCCAAGATCTCCCTGGGCGCCAACCCGACCCAGATGGTCAAGGCGTTTGCCGAGGCCGAGGCCTACGATGGCCCCTCCCTGATTATTGCCTACGCCCACTGCATCAACCACGGCATCAACATGGCCAAAGGCCTTGACCAGCAGAAGAAAGCGGTTGCCTGTGGGCACTGGCCCCTCTACCGCTACAACCCGGAGCTGGAGGAGCAAGGGAAAAATCCCCTCCAAGTCGACAGCAAGGCACCGTCCATCCCCTTTGCGGAATACGCCTTGAACGAGAACCGCTACCGCGCCCTGAAGATGATGAATCCGGGGCATGCGGATGAGCTCATGGCCCAGAGCCAGAAGGATGTGGAAAGATCCTGGAAGTTCCTGGAAGGCCGGGCCAAGGCTCTGGAGCCGGACAAGAAATAAAACATGGCTTGACCAAGTCCTGTTTGGGAATCCTGCCTTGCCTTGCAAGGCAGGATTTTTTTTGCTGCAATTACAATAGGATGTATGGTTTTTGGAATAAGCAGGAGGGAAAATGACCTTAATAAACGAAAACTATCTCAAACTCAAGGCAGGCTATCTCTTCCCGGAAATTGGCCGCCGGGTAAAGACCTTTACCGACGCCAATCCCGATGTCAAGGTTATCCGCCTTGGCATCGGCGACGTAACCATGCCGCTTGCCCCGGCAGTTATCCAGGCCTTCCATGACGGAGTTGACGATCTGGCCCTAGGGGAGACCTTTCACGGCTACGGCCCGGAGCAGGGGTACGACTGGCTGAGCAAAATCATCATTGAAAAATCATACAAGCCGCTTGGCGTGGATCTTCTGCCCTCTGAGGTCTTCATCTCGGACGGCTCCAAATGCGACAGCGCCAATATCCTCGATATCTTTGCCCTGGCAAACAAGGTCGCCATCTGTGATCCGGTATATCCGGTGTATAACGACACCAATGTCATGATCGGCCGGAGCGGCGAGGCGGACGACAAAGGCTACTACGAGGGGCTGGTCTATCTGCCCTGCACCGAGGAAAACAACTTTGCCCCAGCCATCCCCAGGGAAAAAGTTGATATCATCTATCTCTGCTACCCCAACAACCCCACCGGCATGGTGGCCACCAGGGCAGAGCTGAAGGCCTGGGTGGACTATGCCAATGCCCAGGGCGCGATCATCTTTTTTGACGCGGCCTACGAGGCATTCATCACTGAGCCGGGGATACCCCGCTCCATCTACGAGATTGAGGGAGCAAAGAATTGCGCCATTGAATTCCGCTCCTTTTCCAAGACCGCGGGCTTTACCGGGGTGCGCTGCGGCCTGACCGTGGTGCCCGAGCAGCTCATGGCCCTTACCGCGGGCGGCGAAAAAGTGGGCTTAAACAAACTCTGGAATCGCAGGCAATGCACCAAGTTCAACGGGGTTTCCTATCCGGTGCAGCGGGCTGCGGCCGCAGTCTATTCGGAGGAGGGCTGGCCCCAGGTGCAGGAAACCATTTCCTTTTACCTGGACAACGCCCGCCTCATTCTGGAAGGCCTTAAAACGGCGGGCATCACCTGCTACGGGGGAGTGAACGCGCCCTATATCTGGCTGAAGACGCCGGGTGGCCTGGCAAGCTGGGATTTCTTCGACAAGCTGCTCAATGAGTGCCATGTGGTGGGCACCCCGGGCAGCGGCTTCGGCCCCAGCGGCGAAGGCTACTTCCGCCTCTCCGCCTTTGGTTCGCGAGAGAATGTGCAGGAGGCGGTGCGCCGTATCCAAGGGAAATGGGGTAAAAGATAAGTTCAACGGCAACAATATCCGGGCCAACAAAAAAGGGGGGGATCG